>USDP01000146.1 GCA_900553545.1 uncultured Eubacteriales bacterium
GGTCTGACAGCCCACCGGGCTGTCATTCAACACCGCGCCGCCGCTTCGCTACCTTACACAGGGGAGGCTATCCGCTGCGGCGGAATCATAGACATCAAAACAGACAAACTTTTAGCACCGGCGAGAGCTTTTCGTTCAGGGCAAGGCGGCCGGGCGCAGGCGTACGGTCTGTACGTCAAGCCCGGCCAACGCGGCCATGGACGAAAAGATCCGGCGGGATATCAACATATAAGGAGTATCAATCATGAACAGAAAGTATCGTAAGACCGTCATCGCCGGTAACTGGAAAATGAACAAGACGCCCACCGAGACCAAGGCGTTCATGACCGAGTTCAAGACCATCATGCCCAAGGGCCGCTGGTGCGACGTGGCGCTGTGCGTCCCCGCCGTCTGCATCCCCGCTGCTGTCCGCGCGATGCGCGAGACGCGCGTCGGCATTGGCGCCGAGAACTGCAATGCGAACGCCTCCGGCGCTTACACCGGCGAAATCGCGGCCAACATGCTCTCCGACGCGGGCTGCAAGTATGTCATCCTCGGCCACTCCGAGCGCCGCGCCATGGGCGAGACCAACCAGGATGTCAACGCGAAGGTTCTGGCTGCGCTCGAAAACGGCCTGACCCCAATCATGTGCGTCGGCGAAACGCTCGAGCAGCGTGAGACCGGCATCACCACCGAATGGATCACCATGCAGATCAAGGCCGGATTGCAGAACGTCGGCGAAGACAAGATCCGCAAGATGATCATTGCCTATGAGCCGATTTGGGCCATCGGCACCGGCAAGACCGCGACGCCGGAACAGGCCGAAGAGGTCTGCGAGAACATCCGTGCGGTCATCCGCAAGCTGTACGGCGCGAAGATCGCCCGCGCGATCTCCATTCTCTACGGCGGCTCCATGAACGAGAAGAATGCCTATGACCTGCTGGCTCAGCCGGACATCGACGGCGGCCTGATCGGCGGCGCGTCCCTCGTTCCCGAGAAGTTCGTCAAGATCATCGAGGCTGCCAACCAGCCGGTCGCGTAAGGAACGCGCGCCCGGCATACCCCAGGGTATGATGTGGGGCAAGCCGGTCGCTTAATTGGAAAAATACGAAACACAGCCCGCGGTGCGATGCACCGCGGGCTGTGTTGTTCGTTGTAAGGGTAGGCCACAGGCCCCCTCTATGAAGAGAAGCTGTCATGCGAAGCATGACTGGGGAGTTTGAAAATCTTCTCCCCCCAGATCGCCGCTGGCGATCTTCCCACCTCTTTGTAGAGGGGGCTTATCGCTGCGGCGGGGGTTCGGGCGGACAGGGGCGTCCGCCCCTGCAAGAGGTGCCGCTGATGGGCAGGGGTCAGCTCTGCTCTGCCATATAGAGCTGGACGCGGTTCTGGATGAGCTGCGCCGTTTCCTCGGCGGTCTTTTCACCGGCGAAGAACGCGCCGGCCTCGTCATTGATGATCTCCATCAGGCTCTGGTCGTAGCGCATGATGCGGTTCGTGTTCTCGATGAGACCGTTGACCGTGTCATATTGCTCCTGCGTCATGGCGTAGACCTCGATCATCGGGCCGTCGCCATAGCTGAAGCCGCCTTTGCTGATCTCGACCGGCTCGCCGTTTTCATCGAGGCGGATGTTGCCATTTTCGTCGTATTCGTAGTTCTTTTCCATCGCCTTTTCGGCCATCGCGTCAAATGCAGTCTTCGTGATTGGGAAAGCGTACTGGCTGCCCTGATACTCGTCGGTGAGCGCGGATGCGATGAAGCTCCACGCGCCGTCCTTGTCGCGGCACTTCGTCGTGATGGCGATGGGCGCGGAGGCAGAGAAGCTGCTCCCGTCGTGGCCGGACGTGCTCGGGAAGCCAATGTAGCAGAGGTCGCCGCCCAGCTCGGCAAAGTTCTGGGAGACACCGTCAAAGCCGTAGATCGTGCCATACATGGAGAGCAGCTGGTCACCGTTGCGCATCCGGACGGCATCCTGCTCATAATCGTTCCAGTCGAACGTGTTGTAATCGAACTCCGCCGGGAACTGGGCTGCGAAGTTCAGATAGTCGATAAACTCCTGACTGTCGAAGCTGGCCGTGCCCGTCTCCCAGTCGACGAACGTGTCGGCGTTCATATACAGGCAGTAGGCGAGGACATTGGCGCGCGTCACGTCGACATTGAAGATCGTTGCGTCCGGATTCAGCTTCGAGCGCGCATCCTCCAGATCCGCCAGCGTCCAGGCGTCATAGCTGCCGACGACGCTTTCCAGCCCCGTCGCCGTCACGATCGAGAAGCTCAGCGGCAGCTCATAGAGCTTGCCGTCCTCACTGTCCGCGTCCAGCACCGGCGTGATCAGCGCGTCGCGGCCCATATCGGCATCGATGTAGGGGTAGAGGTCTTCGAGCAGCCCCTTGGCCGCATACTGCCGCACGGGCAGGCCGTCGGTCAGGATCATATCGGGAACATTGCCGGACATGATCTCCGTGTTCAGTTTCGTCAGGCCGTCGTCGCTCTGCGTGACCATGGTGCCGTTGCTGCCGGCGGATTCATAGGTCATGTTGCTGTATTCCGAGTAATCCTTGACCACGATGCGGTATTTATCGCTCGCACGGTTGAACTTGACGATCTGGCCGCGCAGATTCCAGTCGAGGTTCATGCAGGCAAGCGTCAGCTCGGTCTTTTCCGTGACGGTCGAGGCGTCCACCGGCGTGAGCAGGATCAGCTCACAGGTCTGCTCGTAGGTCGAGCGGTTATAGTCCGCGCCGACGGCAAAGACGCGCCCGTCGGGCAGGACGGTATACGTGTTGAGATTGTTGGAATCCACGTCGCAGGCCAGCCAGTCGACGACCTTTTCACTCTCGTCCGTCTCGGCCTTCCAGCCGTAGAGGTTGCCGTTGTAGTCGTAGTAGAGGTCATAGTCGCCGCTGCCGGGGTAGATGTTCCAGGCGTTGTTCGGCAGAGGCAGCTCCTCGCCCCAGGCCTTGGTCGCAGGGTCGAGCACCTTGAAGACGTTTTTGCTGGTGCCGTCGCTCGCGGTGCTGTAGGTGATGGCGCCGATCTTGTCCGCGCTGTATTGCGAGAGGCTGCCGCCGTTCTCGTCCGAGAACGCGCAAACGGTCTTTCCCTCGCTGTCCAGCACCATAACGACCTGATAGTCGGAGGTGTAGAGATAGCCCTTGCTGTCGGCGTAGAGCGTGCCGAGATAGGGCTGTTCGTCGCCGCCGGCCTCGGTGAAGGCCGAGAGATCGAGCGGGGCCTCAAACGTCTGCTTGCCGTCCGCGTCGAAGCGGAGCAGGCGATAGCTGGCCTGACTCTCAGAGGGGGTGTCGCCGTAATCGTCTGCACTGCCCTCCGTCGCCTCCGCGGCGGTCTCGTTGTCCGCAGAGGCCTCCGGAGCCGCATATGTATATGTCTGCTCCAGCAGCCAGACGCCGCCGTCCTGCGCGGCGCAGAGGGCCATGACGTTCGTGCTCGAGTTCTCGCCCTCGCTCCCGGAGTAGTCCGTCTCGCCGACGGTCTGTGTGTCGAGGTCATAGGTCAACAGCTTGCCGACGGTGGGGTAGTAGACCGGCCCTTCGGCCGGCGTGTCACTGTTCGCTGCGGCGTAGCTCTCATCCTGCACCTGCGCGTAGAAAAAGAGTGTATTGCCGCTGACGGCGCTGTCGTCAATGTAGCTTGTCTTCACGGGCAGCTCGAGATACTGCGCCTGATAGACGTATTTTGCGGTCAGTTGGGAATCGGCGTCGTTCTTCGTCTCCGTGCCGTTCACCGTCTTGTCGCCGGACGTGTCGCCCGTGCCATTTTTCTTGCCGCAGCCCGCAAGCACGCCGAGCAGCAGTACGCCGCACAGCAGCAGGGCCAGAATTCTTCGTTGCATCGTTGTTCCTCCTTGTAAGGTTTACGGCCATTTTAACACGTTTTTCCGAAATCGGAAGTCTTTTCGGCCAGAATTAAGGATTATTAAGGTCTTAAGGAGCAACTTGGCTTCGCCGCAGCGCTTGTAGGGGCGGACGGCTCTGCCCGCCCGCTTCTTCGATTTTGTACTACCCTGTAGGGGCCGATGCCCTCATCGGCCCTCTGGGCGCGCAACGCCTGAAGGGATTAAGGCCATCGATGGTTGACAATCCCTCCGTCACGGCTTCGCCGTGCCAC
>USDP01000147.1 GCA_900553545.1 uncultured Eubacteriales bacterium
GTCTTATTCTGACTGTTCTTCATGGTTTTGCCTCCATTATAATTAGGATATTGCTATTCTGCGCAATAATTCAGGATTTATCCTTCGGCTTGCAGAGCAGAGCCGCGAGAAAGCCGAAAAATATTACTGCCGAAATGCCGCCCGCCGCGGCTTTCAGTCCGCCGGTGAGCACGCCGAGCCATCCGTCCTCCTGCACCGCTTGTTTTACGCCCTTGGCGAGGTTGTAGCCGAAGCCCGTCAGCGGCACAGTCGCGCCCGCGCCTGCAAAGTCTACCAGCGGCTTGTAGACGCCGCACGCGCCGAGAATTACGCCCAGCACCACGAAGCAGACGAGGATGCGCGCGGGCGTCAGCTTCGTCTTGTCGAGCAGCAGCTGGCCCACCGCGCAGATCGCGCCGCCCACGAGAAATGCTTTCAGATATTCCATTGCTTCACCGCCTCTCCGCCGAAATGGCCACCGCGTGGCAGATGCCGGGGATAGATTCGCCCTGCCACGTCGACACGGGCGAGAGCAGCGCGCCCGTCGCGCAGAAGAGCAGGTTTTTCAGCGAGCCTTCCTGCATCCGGCGCAGCAGATACCCGCAGAGCACGCTGGCCGAGCAGCCGCAGCCGGAGCCGCCGGAGTGGACGTCCTGCTTTTTCGCAGAAAAGAGCAACACGCCGCAGTCGTCATAGTTCTGCGAGAGGTCATAGCCGTCCTTCGCCGTCTGTTCGAGCACGATCTGCTTGCCGAGCGCGCCGAGGTCGCCTGTGACGATCAGGTCGTAATCAGCAGGGGAGACGCCGAAGTCCTGAAAGTGCCGCTCCAGCGTGTCGACAGCCGCCGGGGCCATCGCGGCGCCCATATTGTTTGCGTCCTTGATGCCGAGGTCGACGATCCGGCCCGCGGTCGCGCCCGTGACGTATGGCCCGCGTGACCCGCGCCCCACCACGCAGCACCCGGCGGCCGTCGCCGTCCACTGCGCCGTCGGTGTCCGCTGGCCGCCATAGCCGAGAGGGAATCGGTACTGCCGCTCGGCGGAGGCGAAGTGTGACGAGGTGAGCGCCGCGGCGCGGTGGGCGTATCCGGCGTTCACTGCTGCGCTTGCCAGCAGCAGCGACTCTGCCATCGTCGAGCACGCGCCGTAGAGTCCGAGAAATGGAATCCCAGTCTCGCGCATCGCAAAGGCAGAGCCGATGCACTGGTTCAAAAGATCGCCCGCGAAGAGCGCGTCGAGATCCCTGTATTTCGCGTCTAGCTTGCGCAGCGCCGTGTCCAGCGCGCGCTTTTGTAGCTCGCTCTCCGCCTTTTCCCAGCTTTTCTGGCCGAACGTCGTGTCGCCGGAGAGGAAATCAAAATAACTGGCCAGCGGCCCTTCCTGCTCCTTTTTCCCGCCGATTGCCGCAAAGGACAAGATCGATGGCGGCGCGTCGAACCGCACCGACTGCGTGCCGATGTGCAGATCGTCCATCCCATCGCCTCCCAAGTGTTTTTCCTAGTTTGCGCAACGGAATCACGTTTCATACGAAAAACATTGGTTATGCAGGATGGGTTATGCGTTTATGTTCTCGGCTTCGGTACATGCAAACCAAAGCCGGAACCTGAGAGAATGGTTCCGGCTTGGAAAATGGAGGGGGTTGCCTTATGCTCTGCCGAGGGCGGCGGCGAGGCGAGGGAGGTTGGCGTCGCTGAGCGGCGTGAGCGGCAGGCGCGGCGCGCCAACCGGGAAGCCCTCCAGCTCGAGCGCGCGCTTGACCGGGATCGGGTTGACCTCACAGAAGAGCGCGTCGATCAGCGGCATCAGCTCGCATTGCAGGCGTCCGGCGGTCTGCTGGTCGCCGTTCAGCGCAGCATGGGTCAGGGACATCGTCTCGCGCGGGCGGACATTGGAGAGGACGGAGATGACGCCCCTGGCTCCGAGGGCGATGAGCGGCGAGATCTGGTCATCGTTACCGGACCAGAGGAAGAAATCGCCGCCACACTCGTTCAGGATGCGCGCAGCCTTGGACGTGTCGCCGCCGGCCTCCTTGATGCCGTTTATGTTCGGGTGCTGGCTGAGGCGGACGCAGGTCTCGACCGAGATGTCCATGCCCGTCCGGCCTGGAACGCTGTAGGCGATGATGGGGCAGGTGACGGCGTCTGCAATCGTGAGATAGTGCGCAAGCAGGCCGTCCTGCGTACATTTGTTATAGTACGGCGTGACGAGCAGAAGGCCGTCCGCGCCCATGGCGGATGCTGTCTGGCTGAGTTCGAGCGCGTGGGACGTGTCGTTGGAGCCGCAGCCAGCGATGACCTTGCAGCGGCCGGAGGCGTAGCGGATGGCGTGGGCGATGAGGGTGAGCTGCTCGGTGGTGGAGAGCGTAGAGCCTTCGCCGGTCGTGCCGCAGATGACGAGCGCGTCGATCCCGGCGGCGAGCTGCGCGTCGAGCAGGCGGTCAAAGGTGGCTAGATCGACCGCGCCGTCGCGGAAGGGCGTGACAAGGGCTGTGGCGACGCCGGTGAAGATCGGTTGTTTCATAAAATCGCTCCTTTTCGATACAATTCAGCAAAAACCGCACGACCTGTGGAGCAGATCGTGCGGTTTCTTTGGTGGTGCAAGTATATGTTACTTCCGGGTGATATATCCCTCGGCGCAGAGCAATTCGGCCAGCAGGACGGCGCCGCCCGCCGCGCCGCGCAGCGTGTTGTGCGAGAGGCAGACGAACTTATAATCGTACTGCGTGTCGGGGCGCAGACGGCCGATGCTGATGGCCATGCCGTGCTCAAGATCGCGGTCGAGCCTGGTCTGGGGGCGGTTCTCCTCTTCAAAGTAGTGCAGGAACTGCTTTGGTGCGGAGGGGAGATTCAGCTCCTGTGCGCGGCCCGCGTAATTGGCCCAATCAGCCTTGATCTGCTCGATGGAGGGCGCCTCGCCCTTGAACTTCATGAAGCAGGCGGCCATGTGCCCGTCGGAGCACGGGACGCGCAGGCACTGCGCGGTGATGGACGGCTCAGTCGCATTGACGATCTGACCGTTTTCTACATGGCCCCAGAGCTTCATCGGCTCCTGCTCGGACTTTTCTTCTTCGCCGCCGATGAAGGGGATCACATTGTCGACCATTTCGGGCCACGTCTCAAACGTCTTGCCCGCGCCGGAGATCGCCTGATAGGTGCAGACGAGGGCGCTTTCCAGACCGTATTTGCGCAGCGGGTGCAGCGCGGGAACGTAGCTCTGGAGCGAGCAGTTGGATTTGACCGCGATGAAGCCGCGCTTCGTGCCGAGGCGCTGGCGCTGCGCGTCGATGACCTGGATGTGCTCCGGATTGAGCTCCGGCACGACCATCGGGACGTCCGGTGTGCCGCGATGGGCGGAATTGTTGGAGACGACCGGGCATTCGAGCTTGGCATAGCGTTCTTCAAGCGCCTTGATTTCATCCTTCTTCATGTTGACCGCGCAGAAGACAAAGTCGACCATCGAGGCGATCTGCTCGGCGTCTGCCTCGGCGTCCATGACGACAACGTTTTCGAGCGACTTCGGCATCGGGTCGTTCATGTACCAGCGGGAGCCGACGGCGTCCTTGTAGGTTTTGCCGGCGCTGTGGCTGCTGGCCGCGAGGACAACGGGCTGGAACCACGGGTGGTTCGCCGTGAGGAGCGCGAAGCGCTGGCCGACCATGCCGGTCGCGCCGATGATACCGATCTTATACTGTTCCATGATGAGACTCCAATCTGTCAGAATTTCTGCCCGCGGGCAAAGTAACGGTTGCAAGTGGTTTTACGATGTATTATAATGGTCTGTACTTGGCAGAGCGACAGGCAGGACAAAATGTGTACGCCTGACGCGGCCAAATGTCCATGAAAATTGATGGCTTCATCATAGCATACGCAGCGGAGCTTGTCAATGTGAATCTCGGAAGAATTACCACGAAAAAAGGGGCAATGTTTGTTGAAAACCCATGATTTTTATTATGCGCTGCCGGAGAAGCTGATCGCGCAGACGCCGCTGGCCGACCGGAGCGCGTCGCGGCTGATGACGCTCGACCGGACGACGGGCGAGATCGGACACCGGCATTTTTATGAGATCGCGGAGCTGCTGCGGCCCGGAGACTGTCTGGTGCTGAACAATTCGCGCGTGCTCCCGGCACGGCTGTT
>USDP01000148.1 GCA_900553545.1 uncultured Eubacteriales bacterium
GAAACCTTTCAAATGGTTCCCCCGGACCCCTTCTATTGACCAGAGCCTTGCTCTGGACTTGCGGCGTATGGAAGTCGGAAATGTACGATAGAATTTGTTGGGGCCGATGAGGGCATCGGCCCCTACGACCGCTGCGGCGGGGATTTGGGCGAGGACGAAAAAAGCTCCCGGGTGGGAGCTTTCAGGCATAGGGTTCGAGGGCAGATTTGATGTAGTTGACATAATCCTCTGCGATCTGAGTTGGATGCAGGATCTTGACGCGCGGGCCGAAGCCGGCGAGCCAGGCGAAAAACTGCGGCGAGACGGCGATGTCGGCCATGAGGGTGAAGTGTGCATCTCCGTCCGGGACGAGCATGACGCCGCGCCCGAAGCGGTCGATCACGACGCCGGCAAGCGCGTTTTCAAAGCGGAGATGGACACGCGCGGGCGCGCCGCGGAACATGCCGAAGACGCTGCTGCTGTAGCGGGTGAGATCCAGATTCTCATATTCCGGGCCGAGGATGCGCGTCTCGCCGGTCTTGGTGATATTGGTCATCTTGTCGACGCGGTAGTGCGTGAGACCGTGGCGCGGAGAGAGGGCGATGAGATAATAATTTTCATCCTCCCAGAGAAGGGCATAGGGGCTGGCGGTATATTTGCCGGGGCGATAGCAGCGCTCGCCGCGCAGATCCCAGTCGAAATAGCGGAAGGAGATCTGGCTGTTGCCGGCGATGGCGTCGTGCAGGCGGTCGACATTATAATAGATGCTCTCGTTCATGGTTTTCACGCGGCCGGCGACGACCACCTGGCGGCGGAGCGACTTGGCCTCGTAGGAGCTGGCAAGCGTTTCGAGCTTGGTGATGAGCTGCAGCGATTTTTTTTCGGAAAGAAATTTGCTGGACTGCGCGGCGTCGACCAGCAGCTTCAGCTCCGGCAGCTCAAAGGCACGGCTGCCCAGATAATAGCCGCCGCCAGGGCCGCGGAGCTGGACAATGTCAAGCCCGTATTCCTGAAGACAAACCATATCGGAATAGATGCTCTTCCGCTCGGCGCGAATGCCTTTTTCGGCGAGCAGATCGATGAGGGCCTGCGCGGTCAGGGGATGGTCGGCGTCAGACTGCGTTTCGAGGATCTCCTTGAGATAAAGAAGCTTGAGCTTCTGATGTTCCGAACGCGGCATAGTGTTCCCTCCTTTTATGATAAAGTTTACTACAAATTATGATAAAGTTTACTACAAATTCCACCAGTTGACAAGTGGGATTTCACAAATATTTGTCAGGATTTGATAAATTCTGTGAAAAAAGGCGCGGGATTGTTCGAAACGGGCGCGGTTGGTGGATGCCGCACCGGGAAAAGAAAATTCTGAACAAAGAATTCATTTGACGTTTTTTGTGGGATATGGTACTCTAAGACGAAGAAGAAGCGGGGGTGGACGCATGGAGCGCGATTCGAACAAACGGTATTTCAAATGGGGGCTGACGGCGCTGGTTGTCATCTTCATCAGTATTCTGCTGGTGGTCATCTTTACGAATCTGCCGGGCTTTTTCGCCCTGCTGACGTCCATCGGGAAGATCCTGTCACCGCTCATTTCGGGCGTGGTGATCGCGTTTTTGCTCAATCCGCTGGTCAATTTTGTGGACTGCCGCCTCGGGCCGCTCCTGCAAAAGAAGCTCAAGGTCCAGACGGCGAAGAATCTCAGCCGCGCGGCAGGCATCGTGATGGCACTGATCGTGGCGGGATTTCTGGTGTATGGGTTCTTTGCGATGCTGCTGCCGCAGCTCTATGAGAGCGTGATGAACATCGTGGATAACGCGAGTACATACTTCAACAGCATCGAGACCTGGGCCACGAACATTCTGGAGGACAATCCGGAAATTCAGGGCTATGTGGACAAGGGCCTCGAGCAGCTGCGCGGCTTCTTCGAAAACTGGGTAAAGACGACGTTCCTCAGCGATATGTCGAAGCTGGTGACGACGGTGTCGACGTCGGTGATCGCGGTGGTGAAGAGCCTGACGAACTTCATCATCGGCCTCGTGGCGTCGATCTACATGCTGTGGTCGAAGGACACGTTCCGCGCGCAGACGAAGAAGATCATGGTCGCGACGATGCGTCCCTCGGCGGCCGACCGGCTGCTTGCGCTGGGGCGCAATGCGTATCGCATTTTCAACGGCTTCATCATCGGCAAGCTCATCGACTCGGCCATCATCGGCGTACTCTGCTACATCGGCTGCGAGATCTTAAAAATGCCGTTCACGGCGCTGGTCGCGACGATCGTCGGCGTGACGAACGTCATCCCGTTCTTTGGGCCGATCATCGGCGCAGTACCGAGTGCGTTCCTCATTCTGCTGGTCGATCCGCTGAAGGCGTTCTATTTTGTCATCTTTGTGATCGTTTTGCAGCAGCTGGACGGCAATGTCATCGGGCCGAAGATCCTCGGCAACACGGTCGGCATTTCGGGCTTCTGGGTGCTGGCGTCGATCACGATTGCGGCGAGCATCTTCGGCTTTGCCGGAATGCTGCTGGGTGTGCCGGTGTTTGCGCTGATCTACGTGCTGATCTCGGACGGCGTGAACGCACGGCTGCGAAAGAAGCAACATTCGACCGTGACGGAGGATTACCGCGACATCCAGACCGTGGAGGATCTGGTGATGCCGCCGCACGCGCCGCGTGTGGAACCGCAGCCGGTCGGCGCGTCGGCCAAACAGGGCGCGGAGGACACGGCGGAGGACGCTGTGTCGGAGAAACCTTGACATTTGGGCGCTCCTCATGGATATGGGGGGCGCTCTGCAATTTTGGAGACGAGATATGGAATCGATTTTGGAAAATCTGGGCGCGTGGCTGGAGACGCTGCCGGAAGTGGGCCGCGGAGGCGGCGTGCTGCGGTATGTGGTTCCGCTGCTGGCGATTTTGATCGTGGCACGGTGCGCGGTGTCGCTGCTGACGTTCCGGCGCGAGGCAGAGGTCTGGGCGTGGCTGACGACGCAGGCGGGCGACCGCATCCCCGTGACGCACTGGGAAAATCTGCTGGGGCGCGGACGGGGCAGCGATGTGCTGCTCGAATATCCGACGATCTCACGGACGCACGCGGTTCTGACGCGGTATGACGACGGGAGCTGGTCGATCTTCGACTGCCGGTCGAAATCCGGGACGGAGCTGAACGGCGAGCCGGTGGAGTTTGCCGAGGTGAAATTCGGCGATGTGCTGAGTCTCGGCGGCGTACAGTTTACGCTCGTGCCGATCACGGCGGAGCAGGAGAAGATCCAGGCCGAGGCGCGCAGGCGCGGCGGCGTGGGCGTGACGCCGTCGGTGACGCTGCTGCTTTTGACCGTATTCCAGCTGCTGGTGACGTTTCTGGCCGTGATGGGCTGCGGGCGGAAGCCGGAGGTGCTGCTGTCGTTTTTGGGCCTGATGCTGGTGGAATGGGCACTGTTTTTCGGGCTGAAGCTGATGCGGCGACGCGGCTTTGATGTGGAGACCATCGCGTTTTTCCTCACGACGATGGGCTTCGCCGTCGTGGCGACGAGCGCACCGGAGAGTTTGCTGAAGGAATTTCTCGCGCTCTGCGCGGGACTTGTCGTGTTCCTCTTTGTGGGGTGGACGCTGCGCGACCTCGAGCGGGCGAAGGTGTTCCGGTACCTCGCCTCGGCGGCGGGCCTGCTGCTTCTGGCGGTGAACCTCGTGCTCGGCACGGAAAAGTTCGGCGCGCGCAACTGGATCCAGCTGGGCGGCGTGTCGTTCCAGCCGTCGGAGCTGGTGAAGATCTGCTTCGTGTATGCGGGCGCGTCGACGCTGCACCGCCTGATGGCAAAGCGAAATTTGGTGATGTTCATCGGCTATTCGGCGGCCATCTGCGGCTGCCTCGCGCTGATGAACGACTTCGGCACGGCCATCATCTTCTTTGTGGCCTTCCTTGTGATCGCGTTTTTGCGCTCCGGCGATGTGGCGACGATCGCGCTGGCCTGCGCGGGCACGGGCTTTGCCGGAGTGCTGGCGCTGCGGTTCAAGCCGTATGCGCTCAAGCGGTTCTCCGCGTGGGGCCATGTGTGGGAAAACGCGCTGACGACCGGCTATTCGCAGACGAGGGCGATGATGTGTATCGCGTCGGGCGGCC
>USDP01000149.1 GCA_900553545.1 uncultured Eubacteriales bacterium
ACGAAGCCGAGCACCGCGCCGACACCGGCGACGATACCGTCGAGGATCAGGCCGTGCAGCCAGCCGTCTTCGGGGACGCCAGCGGCGTCCAGACCATTTTCGATGAGAACCGGCACACCCGGGACCCACACGCCGTAGTCGGCAGGATCGGGCTCGTCAAAGCCGTTTTCTTCGAAGTAGCTGACCGCGTCGACATAGGTCGTGCCGACCGTGGACTCTTCGTCCGCGCCGTCGGGAATCGCGTCGTAGTAGACGGTCATCTCATTGAGGGCGAGGGTCTCTTCGTCCTCGACCTCGATGGTTGCGGAATCAGAGGTCTTGGTGACAGCCTTCATCTCGGCCAGAGCCGCGTCGGCGTCGAAGTCTTCCGCTTCGGTGTCGAGTTCATAGTAAGCGCTGACAGCTTCGCTGGCTGCGGTATATTCGTCAGCCGCGTCGTTGTAGGCGGAAGAGCCAATGCCGAGCAGGTGCCAGCCGTCGCCGAACAGGCCATCGTTGGCCCAGTCGGTCGCGGGTGCGCCGACGGCGACCATGGCGATCCAGTAGACAAGGAACATTACGACCGCGAAGATCGGGAGGCCCAGCCAGCGGTTGGTGACGATCTTATCGATCTTATCAGAGGTGCTCAGACCGCCGGCCTGCTTCTTCTTATAGCAGCCCTTGATGATCTGGGCAATGTAGACATAGCGCTCGTTGGTGATAATGGACTCGGCGTCGTCGTCCAGCTCTTTTTCGGCGGCCTTGATGTCGGCCTCGATGTGCTGCATGGTAGCTTCCGGGATCTGGAGCTGCTCGAGCACCTTGTCATCGCGCTCGAAGATCTTGATGGCGTACCAGCGCTGCTGCTCAGCGGGCTTGTCGTGCAGGACAGCCTCTTCAATGTGGGCGATCGCATGCTCGACCGGGCCGGAGAACGTGTGCATCGGGACGGTCTTTGCGCCCTTCGCGGCGGCCACGGCGGCCTCTGCCGCCTCCATGACGCCGTCGCCCTTCAGCGCAGAGATCTCCACGATCTTGCAGCCGAGCTCGCGGCTCAGCTCTGCGATGTTGATCTTGTCGCCATTCTTGCGGACAATGTCCATCATGTTGATGGCGATGACCACGGGGATGCCAAGCTCGGTCAGCTGGGTGGTCAGGTAGAGGTTGCGCTCGAGGTTGGTGCCGTCGATGATGTTCAGGATGGCGTCCGGGCGCTCCGTGATCAGGTAGTTCCGGGAGACAACCTCTTCCATCGTGTACGGGGACAGCGAGTAGATACCGGGAAGGTCCATGATGACGACGTCGTCGTGCTTCTTCAGCTTGCCTTCCTTCTTTTCCACGGTGACGCCCGGCCAGTTGCCGACGAACTGGTTGGAGCCGGTCAGCGCGTTGAACAGCGTGGTTTTACCGCTGTTCGGGTTGCCCGCAAGGGCAATTTTGATTTGTTTCTCCATATTCTCACTCCTTCGGTCAAATTACTTTAACCAAACTCATTCCATTATTTCGAATTTACAAAATATTGATCACTCAACTTCGATCATTTCCGTATCGGCCTTCCGCAGGGACAGCTCGTAGCCGCGGACGGTGACTTCCATCGGGTCGCCCAGGGGCGCGACCTTGCGGACGTAGACCTCAACGCCCTTCGTGATGCCCATGTCCATGATGCGGCGCTTGACAGGGCCTTCGCCGTGCAGCTTCACGACCTTGACCGTATCGCCGATCTTCGCATCGCGTAATGTCTTCATTTGATCTTTCCTCCTCGTTCTCTTAAATCATGATCTTGCGCGCCATCTCTTCGCTGATGGCCACGCGGGATTCTTTGACCTTGACGATGACGTTCCCGCCGAGCGAGGACACCAGGGTCACAGGCCCGCCGGCAACGAAGCCCAGATCTTCCAGGTGGCGCTTGGTCTCCGCGTCTCCGCCAACCTTCAGGATCATGTTCTCCTCACCGATGTTCGCCAGTGCGAGCGGCATCATATCGGATCCCTCCATTTTGTTTGTTAGCGCCAACTAACCGGTCGATGCACCGAACCGTTAGCGCACGCTAACTCTTTGATTTGAAAAACGGCTAACGGGCTGCTGCCTTCCCGGGATCTCCGTAAGGGTTAAGCCTCTTTAACCACAGCACAGTTTAGCATCTTAAACCGATGCTGTCAAGCCCTTTTTTGACTTTTTTTCTTCACGCCGTCAAAGCTGCGATTTTGCTTGCAATTTTGGTTAGAGTGTGTTAACCTATAGGGGATCGAATTGTAAAAAATGCCGGAAAGGATGGCACTCTGCCATGAAAATATTAAGAGCCTCAGAAGATTATTTGGAAGCCATGCTCATGATGCAGGAAAAGCACGGCTATATCCGTTCCATTGACGTGGCGGAGCACCTGGGCGTCACGAAGCCCAGCGTTACCTATACCACCAAGCGCCTGCGCGAGAGCGGCTACATCACCATGGATCGCGACGGCCTGATCACACTGACGGAGAGCGGCATGGAGATCGCCAGCAAAATGCTCGACCGGCACCATACGCTGACGCGCTTCCTCGTCGCCATCGGCGTCGACCAGAAGACGGCGGAGCAGGATGCCTGCCGGATCGAGCACGATATCAGCCAGCAGACCTACGACGCCATGTGCGCCCACGCCCAGCGTGAGGCCGACCAGGGCGTCGCCGGGTTTGACGCGATGAATGAAAAATAATCAGGCAAAAGGGGACAAAGTGTTCACTTTGTCCCCTTTAATTTTTCAGAAGAATCCGGTATAATACGAAAAAATATGAAATTGAGGAGCGATCTTATGCAGCCCACATTCATTCTTTCGTGTGAATCCACCATTGATCTGCCCTATTCCTACGTGCAGGAGCGCGAACTGCCCGTCCTGTTCTATTCCTACAGCGTCGACGGCGAGGCGCATGTCGACGACATGGGCCGCGATCCGCAGTCGCTGCCCCGCTTCTATCAGTACATCGCGGACGGCAAGCTGCCGTCGACCTCGCAGCTCAACGAGGCGCAGTATGAGGATTTCTTTGCGCCGCTGTTGGAAAAGGGCGACGTGCTCCATATCGCATTCGGCAGCGGCATGACCGCCTCGGTGCAGAATGCAAAACTCGCCGCTGAAGTGCTGCGTGAAAAATATCCGGAGCGGAAGCTCGTGGTCATCGATTCACTGTGCAGCTCGTCGGGCTATGGCCTGCTCGTCGACGCGGCGGCAGACATGCGCGATGCGGGAAAGTCGCTGGACGAGACGGCGGAGTGGGTCACAGCAAACTGCAATAAGGTCCACCACCAGTTCTATTCCACCGAACTGAAATTCTACCGCCGCAGCGGCCGCATGTCCGGTGCGACGGCAACGATCGCCACCATCCTCGACATCTGCCCGATCATGCGCCTTGACGACAAGGGCAAGATCATCGCCTACGGCAAGGTGCGCGGCAAGAAGAACGCCGTGAAGGAGACGATCCGCACCATGGAACAGCACGCACAGGGCGGCGTGAATTACAGCGGAAAGTGCTTCATCTGCCATTCCAACTGCCCGGCCGAGGCCGAAGCTACGCGGCAGGCCGTCGCGGAGCATTTCCCGCACATCCAGGGCGACATCCGCGTCAACGAGATCGGCACGATCATCGCCTCGCACTGCGGCCCCGGCACGGTCGCCGTGTTCTTCTTCGGCGACGAGCGCCAGCCAGATACCTCTGGGAAATAATAGGTGTCACTTGCAAAGCAAATAACAGAGAAATTGACAGGTGGGCGGAAGCCCACCTGCGTTTTTTGCGCCCCCGTTCTTTTCTTTCTCTTTTCGGAGAAAGAAAAGAACCGCCGCAGCGTCAGAAGAAGCCTGCTCCATTCCGCTTCCGCCGGGGCGGCGAAAGCTCCATATTCGCAGCCTCCTTCTTCCTTCCCGAAAGCCGACCGCTGTGCTGGGTCGCCTTTCGGTTCCAATAAGAAAAGGAAAGAGACGACAGGGGAACCTTTCGAATGGTTCCCCGGCCCCTCCATCGACCAGAGCCTTGCTCTGGACTTGCGGCGTATGGAAGTCGGAAAACCTACGATAGAATATGGAGGGGCCGATGCCGAGCGCAGCTGTTCGCGACGAAGGAGCGTTACAGATGCGGCC
>USDP01000150.1 GCA_900553545.1 uncultured Eubacteriales bacterium
AATGACGCGGCGCAGCGTGAAAAGGCCCGCCGTCCGGACATGTTGACAGTTTTTGGATACGCCCTCGGAGTCGCTATGGATCTGTACCCTCTGTGGAATTCTCTCCGTATCGCGGGAATCAGCACCGTCATCATCTTTTTCCTTGGCATGTTTGCCGCTTATTTCATTGCAAAGACGCCGCGGCTCGTAAAAGGCGTGCTCGACGTCATCCTCACGCTCCCACTTGTCCTGCCGCCCACGGTCGTGGGTTATCTGCTGCTGCGCGTCCTCGGGCCGAAGCGACCGATCGGCATGTGGTTCCTCGAGACGTTCGGATTGAAGCTGACGATGACCTGGTGGTCGGCCATTTTTGCGACTGCCGTCGTCATCTTTCCGCTCATGTACCGGACGGCGCGCGGCGCGTTTGAGGCATTCGACGAGACGCTGGCCTGGTCGGCCAAGTCCATCGGCCTCTCCAATCATTACATCTTCTGGCGCATCCGCCTGCCCGCTTGCCGACAGGGCATCCTTGCAGGCACGGTCCTGGCCTTTGCCCGCGCCCTCGGCGAATACGGTGCGACAAGCATGATCGCGGGCTATACGCCCGGCCGCACCGCCACGATCTCCACCACGGTCTATCAGCTCTGGCGGACGAATGACGATGCACAGGCATTTTTGTGGGTGCTGGTGAACCTTGCGATCTCGTTCGTCGTGCTGCTCGCGATGAATATGCTGGAAAAGCGCGAGGGCCAGCGCGCGAGAGGAGGACGCTGAGATGTCGGTATTTGTCGATCTGGAAAAGCGCCTCAAAGGCGACTTCCATCTGAAGGTCGCCTTTGAGGCGGAAAACGAAATTCTTGCGCTGCTCGGTGCGTCCGGCTGCGGTAAGAGCATGACGCTCAAGTGCATCGCGGGTATCGAGCGGCCCGACCGGGGCCGCATCGTCGTCGACGGCGTGACGCTCTTTGATTCCGAAAAGCACATCGATCTCACGCCGCAGCGGCGGCGGACGGGCCTGATGTTCCAGAATTACGCCCTGTTCCCGAACATGACAGTCGCGCAGAACATCCGCGCGGGCGCGCGGCGCGAGCGGGACAAGGCCAGGCGCGAGGCGCTGGCCGAGCGGCTGATGGAGAGCTTCCAGCTTCAGCCGCTGGCGAAGCACTATCCCTCGCAGCTGTCCGGCGGGCAGCAGCAGCGCGTCGCGCTGGCGCGCATCCTCGTGTCCGACCCGCAGATTCTGCTGCTGGACGAGCCGTTCTCCGCGCTCGACCAGCACCTGCGCTTTCGCCTCGAGCGGGAGCTGCACCAGACGCTGCGCGAATTCGGAAAGACTGCCATCTTCGTCTCGCACGACCGGGACGAGGTCTATCGCTTGGCCGACCGCATCGTCGTGATGGAGCATGGGCGCGTCGAGACGTCCGGCACGAAGAAGGACGTATTCCGCGATCCGCATACCCGCGCGGCGGCGACGCTGACGGGCTGTAAGAAC
This sequence comes from uncultured Eubacteriales bacterium, assembly GCA_900553545.1. Taxonomy (GTDB): domain Bacteria; phylum Bacillota; class Clostridia; order Oscillospirales; family Oscillospiraceae; genus CAG-170. The sequence continues at coordinate 1,472 of USDP01000150.1, forward strand.
ATTTCGCGTGCGGCGATGCTGCCGGACGGCAGCTTTGAGGCCGCAGATTGGGGCATCACGCTGCGCAAACCGGGCTTCTCCGGCGGCTGCGTTGGGATTCGGATGCACGATGTCCGACCCGGGCGCGGCGAAAATGAAGTCCGCTGCGACGTTGCGGAGGTCATTGAAAATCCGTTCTCCTTTACGGTGCTGCTCCGGCCCGCCGGACGCACGGACACCACGCCGGTCGGCTGGGAAATGGAGAAGGACGTGTGGCGCGCACAGCAGGCCGCGCAGCTCTGGGTGCATTTCCCGGCGGAGGGACTGCTGGCGCTCGAAGAAACGGAGGGACAGGTATGAAAAAGGTCAAGGTACAGGACGCCGTCGGGCTGACGCTCTGCCACGATATCACCGCGATGCGCGACGGCTTCAAGGGCGCGGCGTTCAAGCGCGGCCATGTGATCGAGGAGGGTGACGTGGAAAAGCTGCTCGACCTCGGCAAGCGTACCGTCTTTATCTGGGAAGAGAATGCGGGCGAGATCCACGAGGAGGACGCCGCGCGGCGCATGGCTGCGATGGCGCAGGTCGAGGGCTGCCATTATACCGAGCCGTCGGAGGGAAAAGTTCTGCTGATGGCGGACACGCGCGGCATGTTCCGCGTCGATACGGCGCTTCTGAACCAGGTCAATTCGATTGGTGACCTCACGATCTCCACGCTGCCGGATCATTTCCCCGTCGGGGCGGGCGACCGGCTGGCCTCGATGCGCATCGTCCCGCTCGTCACGCAGGAGGCGCAGATCCTCGAGGCCGAGCGCCTCTGTCAGGGGAAAAAGCTGCTCGATCTGCGGCCCTATCATCCGCGCAAAACCGGCGTCATCATTACCGGTTCCGAGATTTACACGGGCCGGATCAAAGATAAGTTTGAGCCGGTCGTGCGGGCAAAGCTTGCGCACTATCCGGGCGAGATCCTCGGCGTGACGATCTGCGACGATGATCTCAATATGATCGTCGACACCGCAAAGGGCTATCTGGCCCAAGGCGCGGATTTTCTCATCTTTACGGGCGGCATGTCGGTCGACCCGGACGACCTCACGCCCACCGCCATCCGGCAGCTCGGCGCGGAGATCATCACGCACGGCGTCCCGGCGCAGCCGGGCAATATGACGCTCGTGGCGTATCTCGGCGATGTACCGATTCTCGGCGTCCCCGGTGCGGCCATCAGTATGCCGACGACAATCTTCGACGTGCTGCTCCCGCAGATTTACGCGGGCGACCGACTGGCGCATGAAGACCTCATCCGCCTTGGCGATGGAGGGCTCTGCCGCCTCTGCAAGCCGTGCCATTTCCCAAATTGTACATTCGGAAGGTATTGAGATGACCGATTCCTTTGGCCGCGCGATCACCTATCTGCGCGTCTCCGTCACGGAGCTCTGCAACCTTCGCTGCCAGTACTGCATGCCCGCCGAGGGCGTCTGCAAGCGGAGCCACGCGGATATGCTGACGGAGGAGGAGCTGCTGCGCGCGGTGCGCATCGCCGCGCAGCTCGGCGTCACCAAGGTACGCGTCACCGGCGGCGAACCGCTCGTCAAGCGCAATATCCTCTCGATCTGCCGCGGCATCGCGGACATTCCCGGCGTGCAGGAGCTTTGCCTGACGACGAACGGCGTGCTGCTCCCGCCGCTGGCGGACGAGCTTCGCGCGGCGGGTGTGCGGCGCGTGAACCTGAGCCTCGATACGCTGGATGCGGAAAAATATGCCCGCATCACGCGCATCGGATGTCTGGACGATGCGCTGCGCGGACTGGACGCGGCCCTTTCTGCCGGGTTCGACCGCGTGAAGCTGAACGCCGTCCTGCTCGGCGGCTTCAACGACGATGAAATTCCGGCGCTTGCCGGACTCACAAGAGCATATCCCGTCGACGTCCGCTTCATCGAGTGGATGCCGATGGGGCAGCGCCCGCCGGGCGCGTATCCGCTGGACTGCGGCGCGGTGTTGAAGGCGCTGCCGGAGCTGATGGCTTTGCCGCCGGACGGCGGCGTGGCCGAGCGGTATATCCTGCCGGGCGCACAAGGTTACGTCGGCCTGATCCGGCCCGTGAGCTGCCAGTTCTGCGCGGGCTGCAACCGCCTCCGCCTGACGGCGGACGGCAAGCTGAAGCCCTGTCTGCACAGCGGGCAGGAATTTTCTGTCCGGGGACTGGACGATGCGGCGATGCGCGCGCAGTTCCTGCGCGCCATCCGGGAAAAACCGGCGCAGCACGCGCCGCTTGACCTCGCGCACCAGAGCGAGGCGGGCCGGAACATGAACGAGATCGGAGGCTGACATGGCGGATTTTACACATTTTAACGATCAGGGCCGCGCGCGGATGGTGGACGTCGGGGAAAAGGACGTCACGCACCGCGAGGCCGTCGCCGCCGCGCGCGTACTGGTGAACCGGGAGACGTTTGACCTCATTCGCTCCGGCGGCGTGAAGAAGGGCGACGTGCTCACGGTCGCGCAGGTCGCGGGCATTATGGGCGCGAAGCGCACGCCGGAGCTGATCCCGATGTGCCATCCGGTGCAGATCTC
>USDP01000151.1 GCA_900553545.1 uncultured Eubacteriales bacterium
GCATGCGCACGCGGATTCTCGATCATTCGGCCCGTATGCGCGCTGCCATGAAGAATAAGAATTGATGTTCAGGAAGCCGGCCTTCGCAAATGCGAAGGCCGGCTTCCTCATTTTATAATGTATGGGACGACACTTCTGTTTTGGATTTGACCGCAGCGGCAGGTTCATACTGTGATTTTCACCTAATTTTTTTTCAGGTTTACAAACACTTTGTTGATTTTCCCCAAGATTGCGTACAAACTTTTTTGCAGATTTGCGGTCCGGTTTGCATTTACTTGAATTGTAAAATATGCTACAATAAAGCCATTATAAGGTGTTCGCAGCCTGAAAAGAAAGGATGACAGCCTTGGAAACTGTTTGCGCGATCGAATTGAGACACATCACCAAGCGTTTTGGCTCTGTTGTCGCCAACGACGGGATCGACCTGACGATCAATTACGGCGAGATTCTGTCCCTGCTCGGCGAAAACGGCAGCGGCAAGACCACGCTGATGAATATGCTCGCAGGCATCTACTTCCCCGACGACGGCGAGATCCTGATCGGCGGCAAGCCGGTCTCGATCCGCAGCCCGAAGGACGCATTCGACAACAAGATCGGCATGATCCACCAGCACTACAAGCTGATCGACGTATTCACCGCCGCAGAAAATATCGTCCTGGGACTTCACGAGGGGCAGAAGCTCGATATGGCCGCGACCAACAAAAAGGTCCAGGAGATCTGCGACCGGTACGGATTCGACATCGACCCGACCCAGAAGATCTACGACATGTCCGTCTCGCAGAAGCAGACCGTTGAGATCGTCAAGGTTCTCTACCGCGGGGCCGACGTCCTGATTTTGGACGAGCCGACCGCTGTTTTGACCCCGCAGGAGACGGACAAGCTCTTCCAGGTGCTGCGCAACATGCGCGCCGACGGCAAGGCCATCATCATCATTACCCACAAGCTGCACGAGGTCATGGCCCTGTCCGACAAGGTCGCCGTTCTCCGCAAGGGCAAGTACATTGGCACGGTCAACACCGCGGAGACGAACCCGCAGGCCCTGACCGACATGATGGTCGGCCGCGCGGTCGCCCTGAACATCGACCGGCCCAGGTATGAAAATCCCGTGCCGCGCCTCGCGGTGCAGCACCTCACGTGTCTTGACGCCGAGGGCGTGAAGAAGCTCGACGACGTGACGTTTACCGCCATGGGCGGCGAGATCCTCGGCATCGCGGGCATCGCCGGCTCCGGTCAGAAGGAGCTGCTCGAGGCCATCGCGGGCCTGCATCCTGCGGTCTCCGGCGCGTCCATCGTCTATACCCCGGTCGACGGCCAGCCGCGCGAGATCATCGGCAAGACGCCGATGCAGATCAAAAAGGCGGGCGTCGCCCTTGCCTTCGTCCCGGAAGACCGGCTCGGCATGGGCCTGGTCGGCTCGATGGGCATGACGGGCAACATGATGCTCCGCTCCTGGCGCAAGGGCAAGAGCGCCTTTGTCAACCGCAAGGACCCGAACGAGCTGGCCCTGCAGGTCTGGAAAGAGCTGGAGGTCGTCACGCCGAGCGCGGACTATCCTGTCCGGCGGCTGTCCGGCGGCAACGTGCAGAAGGTGCTCGTCGGCCGTGAGATCGCGTCCAGCCCCTCGGTGCTCATGAGCGCCTACGCCGTGCGCGGACTCGACATCAATACCTCCTATACCATCTACAACCTCATGACCGAACAGAAGATGCGCGGCGCAGCCGTCATCTACGTCGGTGAAGACCTCGACGTGCTGCTCGAGCTCTGCGACCGGATCCTCGTCCTCTGCGGCGGCAAGGTGTCCGGCATCGTCGACGGCCGGGCCGTCACGAAGGAAGAAATCGGTCTGATGATGACCAAGGTCGGCGGGAAGGAGGAAGCATAATGCATCACAACGAAACAAAGACGCCCCTGATCCGCCTCGCCAAGCGCGGGGTGATGGAGCCGTGGAAAGCCTGGTGCATCCGCGTCGGCTCCATCCTTGTGGCGCTGCTTCTGGGCGGACTGGTCATGTCCATCGCCCTGCCGGAAGGCTCGAATATTTTCTCCGCCTACGGCACGATCATTGAGGGCGCGCTCGGCAAAAAGACCGCCATCCGTCAGACCATCAAGCTGGCTGTGCCGCTGCTCGGTACGGCGCTGGCCATCGCCCCGTGCTTCAAGATGCGTTTCTGGAACATCGGCGCCGAAGGCCAGATCACGGCGGGCGCCATGGCCGCCTCCTATTTCGCGCTGTACTGCTACGACAAGATGTCCTCCCCGGTGCTGCTGATCGTCATGGGCGTGTCTGCGGCGCTGCTCGGCGGCATCTGGGCGTTCATCCCCGGCTTCTTCAAGGCCAAGTGGAACACGAACGAGACGCTGTTCACCCTCATGATGAACTACATCATGATCGGCATTGTCCGCTGGCTGAAGGGCGGCCCGTGGGAAGGCCGTCCCGGCTCGCAGATCATCCCGAACTTTGACAAGGCCGCCGTCCTGCCGAAGGTCTTCGGCGTCCACTGCGGCTGGATCATCGTGCTGGTGCTGGTCGTGTTCATGCACATCTACATGAAATACACCAAGCACGGCTATGAGATCGCCGTCATCGGCGACTCGGTCAACACCGCGCGCTACGCCGGCATGAACGTCGGCCGCATCATGATGCGCACCATGTTCCTCTCCGGCGCGATCTGCGGCCTCGTCGGCTTCATGGTCGCCTCCGGCGCGAACATGACCCTGTCTGACACTGTCGCGGCGGGCAACGGCTTCACGGCCATCACCGTCGCCTGGCTCTCGCAGCTCAACGCCTTCGCGATGATCGTCATTTCGCTCATGCTCGCCATCCTGTCCAAGGGCGCGGAGACCTTGCAGACGCGCCTGATGGTGCCGACGTCGATCTCCGACATCATCACCGGCATCCTGCTGTTCTGCATGCTCGGCTGCGAGTTCTTCATCAACTATCAGATCATCTTCCGCGGCAAGTCGGGTGCAAAGGAGGGCGCAAAGGTATGATGAATACGATCATTTCCCTGATCGCGGCTGCCGTCACGTTCGGTACAGTTCTGATGTACGGCACGCTGGGCGAAGTCCTCACTGAGCGCTCCGGCAACCTCAACCTCGGCGTCGAGGGCATCATGTTCATGGGCGGCGCGTTTGGTCTCGGCGGCGTGTTCTACTATGAGCAGGCTGTCGGCGAGGCCAATTCGAGCGCAGCCGTCGCGCTGCTCATCGCGCTGGCCTCGGCCTTCGCGGCGGGCGCGATCGCCTCGCTGATCTTCTCATTCCTGACCATTACGCTCCGCGCGAACCAGAACGTCACCGGCCTCGCTCTCACCATCTTCGGCACGGGCGTCGGCCAGTTCACGGGCGAATATATGCGCGTCCATCAGGGCGGCTATGTTGCGCTGAGCAACCACCTCAAGGAGTTCTTCTCCAAGTCCATCTTCCCGCAGGGGTTGCAGAATATCCCCGTCGCGGGCAAGCTGCTGTTCAGCCACAGCCTGTTCTTCTATCTGGCACTGGTGCTGGCGGTTGTGATGTGGTGGTTCCTGTATAAGACCCGTACCGGCCTGCATCTCCGCTCCGTCGGCGAAAATCCCGCCACGGCGGACGCCGCGGGCATCAACGTCACGAAGTTCAAATACCTCTCCACGATCATCGGCGGCGGTATCTCCGCCATCGGCGGCATGGTCTACATCGTGACGACCGCGGGCTGCGTCTGGAACCACGAGGGCCTCTCCGGCGTCGGCTGGCTGGCCGTCGCACTGGTCATCTTCTGCATGTGGCATCCGCTGTCGGCGATCTGGGGCTCGATCTTCTTCGGCGCGCTGATGATCCTGTATCTCCGCCTGATCATCCCCTTTATCCCGACCCAGCTCTATAAGATCCTGCCGTATCTCGTCACGGTCATCGTGCTGGTCATCTCCAGCATGCGCAACAACAAGGAAAAGCAGCCGCCCGCCTCTCTGGGCCTGCCATATTTCCGCGAGGATCGCTGAAAAAACATAAAAAAAC
>USDP01000152.1 GCA_900553545.1 uncultured Eubacteriales bacterium
GACCTGAACGAGAACCCCATCCATCCGTATACCGAGTCGCTGCTCTCCGCCGTCCCCATCCCGGATCCGAAGACCGCGCGCGAGCGGCAGCGCATCGTCCTCACCGGCGACGTGCCGAGTCCGCTCAATATGCCGACCGGCTGCCCGTTCCGTACCCGCTGCCGCTACGCCACCGAGCAGTGCGCCGTAGAGTGCCCCACGCTCACCGACCGGGGCCATGGCCACCTTGTTGCCTGTTGGAACAAATAATTCTTAATTTTTCCTTTCCCTTTTTGACGCTCTGACGATTGACGGCGCGGCAGCTCCGTGCTATTCTATCGTCAAACCTGCAAGACTTTCTCAGTTTCTTGCAAAAAATGTCGTTTTACGGACGGAACAACCGAATCTCATGACAGGCGCGCCTGTCATGTCCGCTTTCCTTTCGGAAAGCGGGGCGGCCGTTTCGTGCCGGAACAAATATTAAAGGAGGAAAACACAAAATGAAAAGAAGCATTGCTCTGCTCCTTGCGCTCGTGATGCTGCTCAGCCTTGCTGCCTGTGCCGGTAAGAGCAACAGCGACAGCACGACTCCCAGCACGTCCACTGAGACCAATGGCACGACTGAGAGCACCGACACCGCTGATACCAGCAGTGAAGAGGTTCCCGATGCCGCTTCGCTCGTCAGCGACGCGTTCATCGACCCGATCAACGACTGGGACCAGTACAACACCATGATCGATGAGATCAAGGCCGAGACCGACTTTGCCAAGCGCACCGAGCTGATGCACGAGGCCGAGGACGTCCTGATGAGCAACTACTGCATCATCCCGCTCTACTACTACAACGACATCTACATGCTCAAGGATTATGTCGAAGGTATGTACGCCAACCTGTTCGGCACGAAGTTCTTCCAGAACGTCCACATGACCAACGGTTCCACGACGCTCCGCCTGAACCTCGCCTCCGAGCCTGACTTCCTGGATCCGGCGCTCAACAGCTCCGTCGACGGCGCCTGCCTCGCGGCGGCTTCCTTCTCCGGCCTGTACACCTACAACGCCGAAGGCCACACCGAGCCTGCCTGCGCTACCGGCTACACCGTCAGCGAAGACGGCCTGCACTTCGTCGTCACCCTGCGTGAGGGCCTGAAGTGGTCCGACGGCAGCGACCTGACCGCCGCTGACTTCGAGTACTCCTGGAAGCGCGCCGCCTCCGAAGCGACCGCTGCCGACTATGGCTACATGTTCGCCGGCTTCGAGGGCTACCCCAATGATCTGGCTGTCACCGCTACCGACGACACCACCCTCGAGTTCACCCTGACCGCGCCCTGCGCGTACATGGAAGACCTCATGGCGTTCCCGACCTTCTACCCGGTGAAGCAGTCCGCTGTGGAAGCGGCTGACGGCTGGGAGACTTCGCCCGGTGCCTGGTGCCAGAACGCTGGCTTTGTCAGCAACGGCCCGTTCGTCTGCACCGAATGGAACCACGACACCTCCATGACCTACGAAAAGAACCCGTACTGGTACGGCGCTGACGACGTCGAACTCGAGAAGATGGAGTTCATGCTCTCTGCTGACGACACCGCGATCTACGCCGCTTATAACTCCGGCGACGTCGACATGATCGACACCGTCCCGAACGACGAGATCCAGTCCCTGCTGAGCAACCCCGAGTTCCACATTGTCGACAACCTCGGCACCTACTACGCTGCCTTCAACGCCAACAGCCCTATCTTCGAGGGCAAGACCCCGGAGCAGGCTGCCTGCATGCGCAAGGCCATGAACATCCTGATCGACCGTGAGTACATCTGCGAGAACGTCGGTCAGACCGGCCAGATCGCTGCGAACGCCTTCATCCCGTACGGCATGGCCGACGGCAACGGCGGTGTATTCAAGACCGAAGTGTCCGAGCAGGGCTACTTTGATCCGTACGGCATCAACAACGACTACGAAGGCACCCTGGAAGAGGCCCGCACGCTGCTGAAGGCCGCCGGCTACAAGTTCGACGACAACGGCATGCTCTCCTCCGAGACCCCGATCTCCATCGAGTACCTGACCAACGACGGCACCAACCACATCGCTGTCGCCGAGGCCATGCAGCAGGACTTCGCCGCCCTCGGCATCGAAGTGACCATTCAGTCTCAGGACTGGAACGTATTCCTGCAGGAGCGCAAGAACGGCAACTATGACTTCTGCCGTGAAGGCTGGCTCGCCGACTTCAACGACCCGATCAACATGCTCGAGATGTGGATCACCACCTCCGGCAACAACGACTGCCAGTTCGGCCGCACCGCCGAGTACTACGCTGCGCAGAACGGCTAATTCCCAGATCAAAACGGTGTCTCCCGGAGGAGACACCGTTTTTTGTATGTAAAAGTCCCGGACGCACTTGCGTCCGGGACTTCACTTATATTCTTCCAAACATCGGTCCTTCGTCGCCCTGTCCATAGGGAACGAAGCCGCACTTTTGCAGCACGCGCTGTGAGACCGCGTTGCTCGGCTCGGTCTGTGCGAGCACGCGGCGCCATTCAGAGCCGCGCCGATGCGGTCCGAATGTCCGTCATACGCGCGCCTCTGCGAAGCTGTGCACAAGATCGACCAGCACATCGGTCATCAACCCGAGGCTCTCCACCGGGATCCACTCGCGGACGCCGTGGTAGTTGTAGCCGCCGGTCGGCAGATTCGGACAGGGGAGACCGTCCCAGCTCAGCCGCGCACCGTCCGTGCCGCCGCGGATCGGGACACAGCGCATCTCCACACCGTTCTTTGCGAACGCGGCGCGTGCATGCTCGATCAGCTCCGGATGTGGGTCGATCTTTTCCTTCATGTTGTAATAGCTGTCGCGGATCACGGCTTCCGCCGTGCCGGGTCCGTAGGTCTCGTTGATCTTCGCGGCACATTCTGCAAACAGCGCCTTTCTGGCTTCAAACTTTGCCCGGTCGTGGTCACGGATGATATAGCGCAGCCGCGCCTCCGTCACGCTGCCGGACATGTCATGCAGATGGAAAAAGCCCTCATAGCCCTCCGTCTTTTCCGGCACTTCGTCCGTGGGCAGCATCGCGGCAAATTCCATCGCGACCGCCGCCGCGTTCACCATCACGTCCTTCGCGCTGCCCGGATGGACGCCGATACCGTGTACTGTCAGCACGGCGTCCGCCGCGTTGAAGTTCTCATATTCAAATTCGTCGATTGCCCCGCCGTCAACCGTGTAGCCGAGGTCGCAGCCAAGGCTTTCCACGTCCAGCCCGTCTACGCCGTTGCCGATCTCCTCGTCCGTCGTGAAGATGACCCGCAGCTCGCCGTGCGCCGCGCCGGAGCTGATCAACTGCTCGACTGCTGCCATGATTTCGGCGACGCCCGCCTTGTCGTCCGCGCCGAGCAGCGTGGTCCCGTCGGTGACGATCAGTTCCTTACCGATGAACTGCGAAATGCCGGGGCAGAGAGCCTCGGTCAGAGAGACGGTGTTGTTCAGCTTCAGCTCGCCGCCCTCGTAGCGGACGATGCGCGGCTTTACGTGCTCGCCGGGCGCATCCGGCGCGGTGTCCATGTGGGCGATCAGCGCCAGCACCGGCGCGTTTGCCGCGTCCTTTGCCGGGAGCGTCGCAAGCACATTGCCGGCTGCATCCATGCGGATGTCCGTCAGGCCAAGCTCGTCCAGCTCCTTCATCAAAAGCCGCCCAAGATCCTTCTGCCGCTCCGTCGAGGGAGACGTGCCGGTCGAATCGTCCGACGTCGTATAGTAGGTCACATACCGCAGAAAGCGTTCCTTTGCATCCATGCTCTGTTCCTCCTTTGAGCCATTTTATTTATCATAGCACGAAATTTCCGTCGTTGCAATCCTGCCTGTATTCCGTCCATAAGAATCTAAAGGAAAAACCGCCGCAAAACCAAAAGGTTTTGCAGCGGTTGGCACCCCCGGCTGGATTCGAACCAGTGGCCTGCCGCTTAGGAGTAGACCCGATACGACATCGGGAAGTGGCATCTAATGCTTAAAAA
>USDP01000153.1 GCA_900553545.1 uncultured Eubacteriales bacterium
ACGATGACGCCATCCGCGCCATCCGCCTGATCGCTTCCACCATGGCCAACGCCGTCGTCGAAGGCCGTCAGGGTGAAGAGAACACCGAGGCTGCGCCGGCAGAGGAAGCTCCCGCTGCGGAATAATTCAAAATATTATAAGCGCCCGCCGCATGACGGGCGCTTTTCAAAAGACAATCTGAATTGGAGGAAATTACAATGGCATTTACTGCTGCTGATGTCAAGAAACTGCGTGAAATGACCAGCGTCGGCATGATGGACTGCAAGAAGGCCCTGACCGAGACCGACGGCGATATGGACAAGGCCGTCGAATGGCTCCGTGAAAAGGGTCTGGCGAAGGCTGCCAAGAAGGCCGGCCGCATCGCTGCCGAAGGCATGGCGTATGCGACTGTCTGCGAGAAGTGCGGCGTGGGCGCGATGGTCGAGGTCAACTGCGAGACCGACTTCTGCGCGAAGTCCGCTCCGTTTGTCCAGTTCGTCAAGGACATCTGCCAGGTCGTTTTGACCGAGAACCCCGCTTCCGTCGAGGCCATCATGGACTGCAAGTATCCCGGCACGGAGCTGAAGGTCTCTGAGGTCATTCCGGAGAAGGTTATGTCCATCGGCGAAAATCTCCAGATCCGCCGCTTCCATCGTTTCGACAAGAACACCTCCGTGGCCTATGTCCACGCGGGCGGCAAGATCGGCGTGCTGGTCAACCTTGAGGTCGAGGGCGGCATCGACGCCACCACCATCGGCAAGGACGTCGCGATGCAGATCGCGGCCTTGAATCCCCGCTTCTGGGACAAGAGCCTCGTCACCGAGGACGTCCTCGAAGAGGAGAAGAAGATTCTCGTCGCGCAGATGGACAACGACCCGAAGATGGCTTCCAAGCCCCAGCAGGTCAAGGAAAAGATCGCGGCCGGCAAGCTGAACAAGTTCTACGAAGAGAACTGCCTGCTCCAGCAGGAGTTCGTCAAGGACAACTCTATGTCTGTCGAGCAGTACATGGCCTCCGCGGCCAAGGCGCTGGGCGGCAGCGTGAAGTTTGTCGACGCCGTTCGCTTTGAGAAGGGCGAGGGCATCGAGAAGAAGCAGGAGGACTTCGCTGCGGAAGTCGCTGCGCAGATGAACGCTGGTCACTAATTTATATGTATATGAAAACGGCGCACCGTGAGGTGCGCCGTTTTTTGCTGGATCAAAGGAACTGCGATTGGAGACGAGAGAATGACGACACTGCACTGTGTTTGGGAACACAACGGCGGCGACACGCTGCTCTATGCCGCGGACGCCGAGTTTTTCGGCGTCTATGCGCGCGGCACGAGCCGGGAGGAGGCGCTGCAAAAGATTTCGCGGGACGCGGCGGCCTACTGCCGCTGGCGCGATGTGCCTGTTCCTGGGGGATTCACCGTTGAAGTCGTGCAGGAGCAGGAGAGCACGCTGCAAATCTGCGATGCGGACTCGGATGTTCTGTTTGACACGGAGCGGCCGCCGCTCACGTTTGCGGAATATGCGGCGCTGCGGGATCGGACGCTGCGCTCTGCGCGGGACTTTCTTGCACTCTATCGTGCCGTCCCGGATGCGGAGCGGAGTGTGCTGCCGGCGCGCAAAACGTTCTATGGTGCAGTGCCGCGCACAGCGGAGGAAATGTATGTGCACACGAAAAACGTCAATGCCTATTATTTCGGGGAAATCGGTGTGGAGGCCGGAAATGACGGGGATATTCTATCCTGCCGCAGCGAAGGCTTCGCACGGCTGGAGCGGCAGGAGGGGTATCTGGAGAATCCGATCTTCTCCGGGAGCTGGGGCGAGGACTGGACGCTGCGAAAGCTGCTGCGGCGGTTCCTCTGGCATGACCGGATTCATGCAAAGGCCATGTACCGCATGGCGCTGCGCACGTTTGACCCCGGCACTGTGCCGGATGTATTTCGGTTTGCGGACTGATTAAGCCAGAAGGGGCTGGAGCTGGCGGCCTTCGAGGGCGGCGGCGATGGTCTCTGGCAGGAGCTCGAAGTGCGCGACCATGGAGCGCGGCTTCTTGGCGGCGTTGTCCTGCGAGAAGGGGACGAAATAATAGTGCCGCCGGGTGAGCAGTGTGCCGATGGAGGGCGCGTTGCCCGCGAGGGCGTCGTTCGTCGAGACGGCGAGGACGATGGGACGCTCGTTGCGCAGGTGCGCCTTGGCGGCGAGGGTCACGGGGCTGTCGGCGATGCCGCAGGCGAGCTTCGCGAGCGTGTTGCCGGTGCAGGGCGCGATGACGAGGCAGTCGAGCAGCTTTTTTGGGCCGATCGGCTCCGTCTGCGCGATGGTATGGAGAATTTCATGGCCGCAGATCGCTTCGATGCGGGTGCGGAAGTCCGCCGCTGCGCCGAAGCGGGTGTCGGTCGTGTAGCTGGCCTCGGAGAGGATGGGGATGATGTTGGGATACTGGGTTTTCAGGCGTTCCAGCACATCCAGTACGCGGGAAAACGTGCAGAATGAGCCGCATAGGGCAAAGCCGATCACGGGTTCCATAATGCCTCCTGTTCTTCGGATAGGATCCGTAAAGTGGTTTCTTTGAGGATACGGGCGGCGCGCTCCGGCGCGAATCTGCCGGGCAGACCGGGGGCACGCTGATAGAGTTTGGGCGGGTCGCAGGCCAGTGGAAGTCCGCCGGGCGCGGACGCAAGATCGACCAGCGGGCAGCGGAGCGTGGCGAGCTGCGCCTCGGTGAAGACCGGGGCGGGGACGGTATTGAGAACGCAGTCGTAGGTGAGTCCGTGCGCGTAGACGTGTGTCTGCTCCGGACGATAGCCGAGGGCGGCGCACCAGGCGCGGTCTTCGGCCTTGCGGCTGGCGACGGTGACTGCCGCACCAAGGCTTTGCAGCTTGCGGGCAAGGCATTTGCCGATGCGGCCGAAGCCGACGACGAGGATGCGGCTGCCGGAAAGGCCAGTTGGCATGGCGCCGAGCGCGAGGGCGACGGCGGCCTCGGCGGTGAGGGCGGCGTTCTGAACGGCGAGAGGTTCGTCGCGCATGTAGTCATACTGTACGTGACCGGCGAACAGTTCCTCCGGCAGGACGCCGCCGAAGATGCGCGCGCCGGGCGGCAGACAGGCGCGGACAGCGTCCAGCGGGAGGTCGCCCGGCGATTTGATGTGGGCAGCGTCGCGGAGCGCGGGCACGGGCAGGAGCACGGCCTCGGCCTGCGCGAGCGCATCGTGGAGGCTGGCGTGGGTGTCCGGCAGGTCCGGCACCTGGTAACAGGCGACGGAGAAGCCCGCGGCCATGAGCTGCGCGGCGAGGTGGTACTGGCGGCGGTCGCCGCCGAGGATGGCAAAATTCTGGATCAAATACATCCCTTCTTTCCGCTCTATCCTATGCGGGAGGAACGGGAATGGGGCCTGTTTGTGCGGCGAAGGGCGAGAAACGGGCGGTCACGGGCGTCCGTCGACCTCTCCGGCATTTGCTTCGCAAATGCCACCTCCCCTTACGAAGGGGAGGCAAGCCGCTGCGGCAGGGATATAAAAACCGAAAGGCAACCCAGTGAAACGGTTGCCTTTCGGAGAGGAAGAAGGAGGCTGCGGATATGGAGTTTTCGCCGCCCCGGCGGAAACGGAATGGAGCAGCCTTCTTCTGACGGCATGAGGGCATCGGCCCCTACAAGGTGCGGGGGAGATTGAGAGAGGCGGGCAGCAATGCCCGCCCCTACGAATTTGATCGCGGTTCCGGCGATGAACATAGGGGCGACCATTGGTCGTCCGACAACCTCTCCGGCTCGGCACGTCCGCCCCCCTGCAAACACTGCGGCGGAAGAAAAACCCGCCGGGGGAAACCGGCGGGAAAGGTGGGGGTTTGATTCTGTTTATGTAGGCCGATTTCCTGTCTCGGCCGATCTGGCCGGCTGGGGAGATCAGCTGAGGAACCATTGCGTCCAATAGCCGCCGTTCGCGATATAGCCGACGCCGATGGACGTAAAGTTTGCGGAGAGGATGTTTGCA
>USDP01000154.1 GCA_900553545.1 uncultured Eubacteriales bacterium
TCTCTGTATTTGGGCTGCAAATAGGACAGCGCATTTCCAATATGCGGCGTTACAACAAAGACTTGCTCTTTCACGCAAAAGGGGATCATCGTTTCCAGTGCATAGCTGTCCTCTGTTATCAGGCTGTCAAAAATGCTCTCGTCAAAGTTTGATGCTGCGGCTTCCCGCTGCTCCTGAATGTCCAATTTTTTATGTATGTTCCGTGCCTTGTTTCGGAGGATAGTTTTCATAAAATCCTCAAAGGTGTATTGCTTATCCAGCTTTTGATCTTCTGTCATTTCATATCCCTCTGATTTGTGCTTCTATATACCAACTACAAAATGACATTGCCGTTTTTCCGAAAATTCGCGCAATGCGCGAAAACTTTCGATAAAAAAATGAAAACTGACAAAATGCGACTTTGCAGAGAAAGAAAATCCCCTCTCCAGTGTGAACTGGAGGGGGGATCTTGCGCCGGGGGTTACTTTGCGAATTTCTGCATGAAGCGCATGAGGATCGTCGCGACCTGTGCGCGGCTGGCCGTGGCCTTCGGATTCAGCTTGCTGTTGGAACCCTGAATGAAGCCACTTGCAACGGCCCAGCGCATGGCGTCGGTGGCATAGCCGCTGACCGCGTCCGCATCCGCGAAGCCGTTCAGATCGGCGGACTTGCTCACGTCGTAGCCCTTCTGTTTCGCGTAGCGGAACAAGATGGCGGCCAGCTGTTCTCTCGTGATCGTGCCGGTCATGTTCGTGCCGTCCGAAATGCCAGCGTCCATGGCCCACTTCTGGCCCGCGGCGTACCACGGTGTGCCGGAAGTCGAAACACCTTCGAGGCGAGCAAGCATCGTGACGATCATGCCGCGCGTGGTGTCCGCGTTCGGGCTGAATTTACCGGTTCCTGTGCCGTTCATGAGTCCGTTCTCATACGCGTACTTGACGCCGGAGTAGTACCAGCTGTTCGCGTTGACATCCGTGAACGGGAGCGTTTCGCCTGCGTTCGGGTTCTGCGGGAGCTGCGCGGGCTGGCCTGCCGGGATGGGGTTCAGCTCAGACCAGCGGGCTTCGGCAGCAGTGAGCTTGTCGTAGTTTGTGACGAGCTTTTTCTGCGCGTCGGTCAGCTCGTTGTAAGCATCCCTTGCAGCCTTGATCGCCGCACCGCTGTCCTTCGTGACCGGACCGATGGCGTCGATCAGGTCCATGACCTCCTTCTGCGCGCCGGGCAGCACCGTAATGGTCAGATCGTCGATCTGTCCGCGGTACAGGAAGTCATACGAATCCATATAGCCCTTCGTGTAGCAGATCGCGACGTTGCCGCCGTGGATGCTGTACGTGCCCGGCTTCGTGTCAGCGGGCACGGTGAAGGTGATGGACTTGATCTCATGCACGCTCTGCACGCTGGTGCCGTCTTGGTTCAGCTTGCGGAACGGCGTCTCCACCGAGCGCAGCCCCGGAATGTTGGTGTAGAAGCGGCTGATGGCGTACTTGAGCTCCTGCGTCTTGTCGACCTCATAGGTCTTCAGCATCTCGCCGGTGGGCAGATCGGGGACGGTGATGGTGATGCTCTCGCCGGCCTTCACCACGCCGCCGTTGGACGCCACGCTCGCCAGAGTGTTGGTCGGTTCCACATACTTGGGGTTGTCGGCCACATCCAGCGTGATGTCGGCCAGATGGCCGAACTCAAACGTTGTGGAATCGGCCATGCCGCCGGTGTTGCCCTGCGTCAGCTCGGAGCCGAGGCCGGAGCCGTAGCCCGCGTGCATGATATAGCCGTCGTGCAGCGTGATCTTGCCGGAGTCGGTCAGCGAAACGAGCGATCTGTAGAACCAGCCCGCCTCAGCAGCACCGTTGAACTTGCTGGGGTTGTAGTTGATCTTGATCGACTCGTCGGATCTCACCAGACCCTGCCGCGGCATGTCGGTGATGTACATCGTCGCGCCGTTGCCGTTGTTGTAGATTCGGGAGATCTTGTGCAGGCAGATGGGGCGGCCGAGAGTCCAGACGCCCGCCTCATCGCCCTTGCGGAGCGCTTCGCCCGGACGGCTGACGTTTTCGGTGATGAACTTGACGACCTTGCCCTGCAGCGCATAGACCTGCGTGACGTTCTCGCCCTCATAGTCCGCGTTGACCTCGATGCAGTTATATCCGTCCTTCAGCAGGATGGTCACGTCGCCGTTGGCATCGGGCGTATAGGCCGTCTTGACCGCGGTGCCGTCTTCGTTGTACTTCAGATAGTCGTAGACCCACACCTTGCCGTTTTCGCCGTTGATGTGGAAGGTGAATTCCGCGCCCGCCTGGCCGTACTCATAGCACCAGTTGTCATAGCGGCGCGTGTATTCGCGCTCGGTGAAGTCGGTCAGCTTCTGGTAGAGCTTTTCGGTCTTGCTCTCCTCGGGGCTGTTGACGTGGACGACGATTTCCGGCGTCTGGCAGTACATCACGCCCTTGTCGTCGCAGAGCTTCACGGTGAAGGTCGTCGTGCCGGCCTTTTTGGGCACCAGGTAATAGAGCATGTTGGGGTGCTCTCCCTTGCCGCCGAGGCCGAGGTCCTGATAGACGCTCACGACTTCCTTGATCTCAAAGATGCTCTTGTCCTTGATGTCGAACTCGAGCAGGCCGGGAGACGTGAACGGCAGGCCCTTTTCGCCGTAGTTGTAATAGGTCTTCGGGCGGTTCGTCCAGATCTCGCGGAAGCCCGTCTGATAATAGGTGTCCTCGTGGCCGAGGTCGAGGTTGTAATAGCCGCTCTGGATGATGAAATCATCCGGATAGTCGGTCGGATACCCGGTGGATACGCCGTCCGCAATGGACTGGAGAATCGCCCTGTTGTAGGCCGTCCAGAAGCCCATCGTGACGCTCTTCTTGCTGATGCACTTGACCTTGTACAGCTGCGCCCGCTGTGCGTCGCTCAGGGAGAGGAACTTGTCCGTGGCCTTCCGGACGGTGTCCAGATAGTCGCGGTAGTTGTCCACCGTGACGGGGACGCAGGCGTTGACGAGATCGGTCATTTCCTGCACGCCGGCGTTAAAGCGCTCCTGCAAAAGCTTCATCCGCGCGCTCGCGTCGGTCAGCTTTTTGGCCGTCGCTGCGGGGATCTGCGCCCGCTCTTCGTCCGTGTAGTTGTCATACGTGGACTGATAGGCCTGGATCAGCGCGGTGTCGTCGGGGTAGATCAGTCTGTCCAGGTCCAGCGCGTCGAGCGCGGCCACCAGCTCCGCGACCGGGGTCTTGACCACGTGGACATAGACCTTGGTGCTGAGGACGAAGCGGGGGTCGGTCTTCTGCTTGGCGACAAATTCGATCACCGTCGTCTCATCGGGATTGAGCGGGACGGGCTTGCTCAGGAACTCGTCCTGCGCGTCGGCCTTTTCCTGCTGTGCAACATATTCCTTGCCGTTGACATTCACGCCCAGGGTAAACTCGTCGGCAAAGGCGCGGGACATATCGACGTCCCACTTCGAGGCCAGGCCGACCTGCTTGATCGCGGGAGAGACATAGAGCGCGTAGCTCCAGCACGTCTTGCCGTCAAAGCCGACCACGCCGGTGGAGTCGCCATTTTCGTCCGCCTGGAACAGCGTGCCCTCAGGCTGGCCGTGGAAGACATTCGCTGTGTTATAATCATCGGGGAAGCCGCGCAGCTTGAGCTTCGTCAGCCGGTAGACGGGCTTCGTCAGCACCAGCGTATAAAATTCTTCCACGCCGTCCTTCGTCACGCCGACAAGATAGGTGTAATCGCCGGCTGCGGACAATCCGCTCGTCACGCTTACCGTGCCGCCCACGAATTCCGAGATCGTATTGCCGTACACATCCGCGATCCGCGCAGTCGCGCCCTCGGGCAGGCCGCTCAGCGTCATCGTGAAGCCCTCGTCGTTGAAGTCGGGCGTCTGGGCATACGGCGCGAGGCTGCCAGTGATCTTGGACCGCTGCGCGTCAAATTTCAGGCTGACGGGCGCGCCCTGCAGGCTCGGGTCGCCCTTGA
>USDP01000155.1 GCA_900553545.1 uncultured Eubacteriales bacterium
CGCGGCGCAGACGCGCGGCCTGATCATCCTGACGGATTCGGACGGCGCGGGGCTGGTCATCCGGAACTTTCTGCGCGGCGCGCTCCCGAAGGAGGGCGTGCTGCATGCCTACGTGCCCGAGATCGCGGGCAAGGAGAAACGAAAGGCCGCGCCGGGAAAGGCGGGGCTGCTCGGCGTGGAGGGCATGACGCCGGAGATCCTCTTAGAGGCGCTGCGAAATGCGGGCGCGGAGATGGACGGCGAAGCCAGAACGGCGGACGACCATATCGGAAAGATGGATCTCTACACGCTGGGCCTGAGCGGCGGCGCGGGCAGCGCCGCAAAACGGCAGGCGCTGCTCCAGGACCTCGGGCTGCCGGGGTATCTGAGCGCGAACGCGCTGGTGGACGCGCTGAATTTACGAATGACGCGGGAAGAACTCTATGCCCGCTATGGGGAAAGACAATGATCGACATTTCTGTAAAGGACCTCGTCAAGAGCTTTGACGCGGATACGAACATTCTGGACGGCATCACGTTTGATGTACAGTCCGGCGAGCGGGTGGGCCTGCTCGGGAAGAACGGCGCGGGAAAGACAACGCTGTTCCGCATTCTGACGGGCGAGATCGACTACAATTCCGGCGAGGTGCGCTTTGCACCGGGGAAAAAGGTGGGCCTCATCTCGCAGATCCCGCACTATCCGGCGGGATATACGGTGGACGATGTGCTGCACACGGCGTTCGCCGGGCTGGAGAAGATCAAAAAGCAGATGCGCGCGCTGGAGGCCGAGATGGCCGAGCACGCGGGCGCGGAGACGCTGAAGGAATATGATGCGCTTGCCAACCGCTTTCAGGTGGGGGGCGGCTATGAGATGGACACGCAGACGGACAAGATCTGCAATGGCCTCGCCATTCCGGCAGAGCAGCGCGGGCAGATCTTCGACAGCCTGTCCGGCGGAGAGAAGACGCGCGTGAACCTCGCGCGGCTGCTGCTGGAGCAGACGGACATTCTGCTGCTCGACGAGCCGACGAACCACCTCGATATGCACGCGGTGGAATGGCTCGAAGAATACATCTCAAAATTCAAGGGGACCGTCCTGACCATCTCACACGACCGCTATTTCCTCGACCGCGTGGTCAGTCGCGTGATCGAGATCCACGACGGGAAGGCGGAATTCTATTCCGGGAATTACTCCTTCTACGTACAGGAGAAGCAGGCGCGGTTTGAGCTGCAATTGAAGCAGTATGAAAAGGAACAGGCGAAGCTCGGACAGCTGGGCTTTACGCTCGAGCGCATGAAGGGCTGGGGCATCAACAACCGGACGCTCTATCGCCGGGCCATGTCGATCCAGCACCGGATGGACCGTATTCAGAAAACTGACCGGCCCACGCAGGAGAAGACGATGCGGGCGCGCTTTGCGCAGCGGGAATTTTTCGGAGATGAAGTCCTCTCGGTGAAGGGGCTTGGGAAAAGCTTCGACGGGCGGACGCTCTTTGAGGATGTTGAGCTGGACGTTGCGGGTGGGGAGCGCATTGCGCTGCTCGGCGACAACGGGACGGGCAAGAGCACGTTCCTCAAGGTGCTGCTCGGGGAGCTGGCCCCGGACTGCGGAAAGATCAAATTCGGGCCGACGGTGAAGTGGGCCTATCTGCCGCAGATCATCCATTTTGACCATCCGGAGCGAACGCTGCTTGACACGATGCTCTATGAGAAGGGCTGCTCGGTGCAGACGGCGCGCGATCGGCTGGGCGCGTATCTGTTTGAGGGCGAGGATGTATTCAAGCCTGTTTCGGCGCTCTCCGGCGGGGAGCAGAGCCGGCTGCGGCTCTGTATGCTGATGGACGAGAAGATCAATCTGCTCATCCTCGACGAGCCGACGAACCACCTCGACATCGCGTCGCGCGAGTGGGTGGAGGATGCGCTGGAGGACTATGAGGGCGCGCTGATCTTCGTGTCGCACGACCGGTATTTTGTGGACAAGTTCGCCACAAGAGTCTGGGAGCTGGAGGATGCGCACATCCGCGACTTCCTCTGCGGGTATCAGAAATACCGCGCGATCAAGGAGAAAGAGTCCATCGCGGCCCAGGCGCAGAACGTCCCGGAACGGCGCGAACGCAAGGAGAAGCCGAAGCCGACGACACCGAACAGCAAGGCCGTCGAGAAAAAGCTCCGCGCGGTGGAGCGCGAGATCGAAAAGCAGGAGGCCGCGGTGGCGGCGTATGATCCGCTGATCGAGGCGGCGGCCAGCGACTATCAGGAGCTGGCGCGTCTGATGGCGGAAAAGACCGGGGCCGAGGAAAAGCTCTCCGCGCTGATGGAACAGTGGGAGGAACTGAGCCTCGCGCTGGAGGGCGAAGGATGAGTATTTTGTGGTTGGCCGCGATTTGCGCGGCGCTTGGGATCGGGTGTCTGCTGACACCGTGGCACATCGGGATGACGGGCGTCTGTCTGCTGCTGCTCGCTGCGGTGATGACGGCGTGTCATTTCCTGCGCGGCGAGAAATGGAAGCGTTGGCGGCGGGTGCTGTGGAGCCTCGCGGCGCTTGGAATGGCGCTCGTGTTCGGCATGATGGGCTTTATCGCCCTCGATGGGCGGGACAATGCGCCGGAGGAGGATGTGCCGTTTGTGGTCGTCCTCGGGGCGCAGACGCACGGCGACCGGCCGAGCCGCACGCTGCGCGAGCGGCTCGATCTCGCGGCAGACTATCTGGAGGCGCATCCGGCGGCGCGCGTGATCGTATCCGGCGGTCAGGGCGCGGACGAGACGCAGACCGAGGCGTCCGTCATGGACGCGTATCTGCGGGAAGAGGGGATTGCGTCGGAGCGCATCGTGCAGGAGACGGAGGCGCGGACGACGCGCGAAAATCTCATCCATGCGAAAAAGCTGGCCGAAGAGGCCGGAATTGCAACCGAAAATGTGCTCATCATCACAAGTGAATATCATCTCAGCCGGGCAAAGTTCATTGCGCGGTCGCTCGGAATGGAGCCGTATGGGATCGGAAGTACGACCACGCCGTGGATTCTGAAGGTCAACTATGAGCTGCGCGAGGCGTTTTCCTACGTGAAGGCGCTGGTGCAGGCGGGTTGATTTTTCAATCCGGGTATACTATAATAACAAAAAATACGGGATTTGACCGAAAAGGAGATCAATTATGAGTGAATCTTGCAGCGGCAACTGCTCAAACTGCGGTTCGGACTGCGCAAGCCGCCAGCCGGAGAGCCTGCTGGCCCCGGCCAACGCACATTCGAATGTGAAAAAGGTGATCGCTGTCGTGTCCGGCAAGGGCGGCGTTGGCAAGTCGACGGTGACGAGTCTGCTCGCCGTCGCGATGCACAAGCTGGGCTACAAGACGGCGATTTTGGACGCGGACATCACGGGTCCGTCCATTCCGCAGGCGTTTGGCCTGCATTCCTCCGCCGCGGGCAGCGACGAGGGCATCTTCCCAGTGGAGACCGAGGAGGGGATCAAGGTCATGTCGATCAACCTGCTGCTCGATCATGAGACCGATCCGGTCGTTTGGCGCGGGCCGGTCGTCGCGGGGGCGGTGAAGCAGTTCTGGTCGGATGTGCAGTGGGGCGATGTGGACTATATGTTCGTCGACCTGCCGCCCGGAACGGGCGACGTGCCGCTGACGGTGTTCCAGTCGCTGCCGGTGGACGGTGTGGTCATCGTGACGAGTCCTCAGAGCTTGGTGTCGATGATCGTGTCCAAGGCAGTCAATATGGCGCGGATGATGAATGTGCCGGTGTACGGCTTTGTGGAGAACTACAGCTATTTCCAGTGTCCGGACTGCGGAAAGCAGGTTGAGATCTTCGGCAAGAGCAATCTTGCGGAGATCGCGCTGGAATACAGCCTGCCGGTGCTGGCGCGGCTGCCGATCGACCCGAATGTCGCGGCGCTCTGCGACGCGGGCAAGATGGAGCAGGCCGACGTGTCCGGCGTGATGCCGGCGGCGGAGCTGATGGCGAAGGCGTAAATA
>USDP01000156.1 GCA_900553545.1 uncultured Eubacteriales bacterium
AAACCTCATCCTGATCGATGACCCGGTGAAGAACCGGCAGGAGGCCGATTCCGAGACGACGCGGGACAAGGTCTGGGAGGAATGGCAGAATTCCTTGAAATCCCGTCTGGCTGCGGGCGCGAAGGTCATTGTGATCATGACGCCGTGGCATGAGGATGATCTGGCGGCGCGGATCTTGAAGAGCGAGGCGAATGTGGAGCTGGTGCGGCTGCCGGTCGAGGCGGAAGAGCATGATCCGATGGGCAGGAAGCCCGGCGAGGCGCTGTGCCCGGAGCTGGGGAAGGATGCGAAGTGGCTCGCGGAATTCAAGCGGTCGTATCTCTCCGACGCGCAGGGTGGGGCGCGGGCGTGGATGGCGCTCTACCAGTGCTCGCCGCGCGTTGAAGGCGGAAATCTGGTGCGGCGGGACTGGTGGCGGTTCTACGATCCGAAGGCCGTGACGAGCTTCGGCACGGAGGTCATTTCGGTGGACGCGGCGTTCAAGGGCGCGGAGGACAACGACTTCGTGGCGATCACGGTATGGGGCAAGCGCGGGAATGACTATTATCTGCGATATTGCCTGAACCGGCACCTCGATTTTCCGGGGACGCTGGCGGCGATCCGGACGGTGCGGGGGCTGTATCCGAACGCGCGGGCCGTGCTCATCGAGGACAAGGCGAACGGATCGGCGGTCATTCAGGTCTTGCAGAGCGAGATGTTCTGCATCCCCATTCAGCCGCTGGGCGGGAAGGTGGCGCGGGTGAACGCGGTGAGTCCGGCGATTGAAAGCGGGCATGTGTATGTGCCGGAGGGCGAGCCGTGGGCCGAGGAATTTCTTGGGCAGTGGACGAGTTTTCCGGCTGGGGCACATGACGATATGGTCGATTCCGGCAGTCAGGCGCTGCGGTATCTGCTGCGGGCGGATGGCGGAGAGAGGAAGGAGACGGAGAATGAGGGATGTGGACTGGAGGATGTGTTTGAGGTTTATCAATGAGGGTAAAATTGGGCGCAAGCAACCTCTCCGTCACGGCTGCGCCGTGCCACCTCCCCTTTCAGGGGAGGCAAGCCGCTGCGGCGGGATGAGGGCGGACAGGGGCGTCCGTCCCTACAAGAATGTGGTGATCGAAAAATGGAAAGGAGAAAGATGAAATGGTGGAAGTATTGATCGGGGTGGTGCTGCTGGCGATCGGCGGTGCGGGCGGATGGTTTGCGCGGAAGCTGATGGAGGCGGCGAAGCGCGGCGCACGTATGCCGGAGACTGACGCGGCGCGGGACATCGAGCGCGTGCGCGCGGAACGGCAGGCGTTTGAGGCCCTGATGGGCTACAACGCCGAGACGGCGTATGGGATGCAAAAGGAGGGATAAGGCAGAATGAGACAGAACAACGGCACAAAAGCCTGGGAGCTTTATGAGCAGGGGCGGCGGTACAACAACAGTCTGGTACCGAATCAATACCGGCTGGTGAACACGAACATCGACTTTTTTGCGGGGAACCAATGGCGGAACATCCCGCAGACGGAGGCGATGGCGCGGCTGCCGAAGCCGGTATTCAACATCATCAAGCGTGTGACGAGTCTGTTCGTAGCGAGCTTGACGAGCGCAAGGTTCAAATTGCAGTTTTTCCCGCTGAGCGATTACGCGGGCGGAAACGTGCGCGAGCCGGAGGAGAACGCGGCGGCGTTTGCGACGGCGGAGGTGGAAAATCTGCTGGAAAAGTTCAAGATGGAGTACCGCGTGCGCGAGGCGCTCTATGATGGGGCGCAGACGGGCGATTACTGTGCGCATTTCTGGTGGGACCCGGACGCGGCGCCGTATGGCGGCGCGGAGGGCCACCGGGGCGAGATCCAGATGGAGCTGGTGGACGGGATCAACGTGATGTTTGGAAACCCGAATGATGCACGGGTGGAGCAGCAGCCGTATATTTTGCTGCTTGGCCGCGCGCCGGTGGAGCAGCTGCGCGAGGAAATGCGGCGCTGGAAGGCAAAAGGGGAGATCTATGCGGATCGTGAGCTGGAGGAGCAGGCCGGCATCGGCGGAAAGACGGAACTGGAGGGCAGTGGCGAGGAGGACGGAAAGGCACTCTACGTGTACCTCTACACGAAGGTCCCGGTATGGGAGCCGGCGGTCGACGCGGCGACGGGCGAGATTTTGCAGGAGCCGGTATTTGACAAAAACGGCGATGCGGTGCTCGAGACGGACGAGAAGGGCAATGTGCTGCTGGATGCGTTCGGCGAGCCAGT
Source organism: uncultured Eubacteriales bacterium (assembly GCA_900553545.1). GTDB lineage: Bacteria > Bacillota > Clostridia > Oscillospirales > Oscillospiraceae > CAG-170. The sequence continues at coordinate 2,220 of USDP01000156.1, forward strand.
GGTGAAGACGCGGGACGTGATGCGGCGTGTGGAGCGCGTACACGTGACGAAGGCGACGCGGGACGCGGTCATCTTTGAGGATGTGGATACAGGGCTGAGCCGGTATCCGATCGCATGGGGAAACTGGGAACGGCAGAAAAGCCAGTACCATGGGCGGGCGCTGGTGACGGGGCTGGTGCCGAATCAGATCTTCATCAATATGATGTTCGCAATGGCGATGCGGCATTTGCAGCTGATGGGCTTTCCAAAGACGGTGTACAACGCGGACTTGATCGGGAACTGGTCGAACGAGATCGGGCAGGCCATCGGCGTGCGCGGCTTGCAGCCGGGGCAGAGCATTTCGCAGGTGGCGTACAATTTGCAGCCGGCGGATATGTCAAACCAGATCCTGACGGTCATCGACCGGGCCATCGCCTACACGAAGGACTGCATGGGCGCGACGGATGCGCAGCTCGGCAACGTGAAGCCGGACAACACGTCGGCGATTATGGTTTTACAGAGCAATGCGGAGGTTCCGCTGGAGAACATCCGGGCGGGGCTGCATGAATGGATTGAGGACATTGGGGCGATTTTGCTGGATATGATGGGCGCATACTACGGCGAACGGCCGGTGGTGCGGGAAAAGGAGCTGGAGGAGCCGGTGATCGGCGCGGACGGGAACCCGGTCATCGGCGCAGACGGACGGATGGAGACGCAAAAGGTTGTACGGCGGGTGATGGAGCCGTTTGACTTTGGCGTATTCCGCCAGCTGTGGCTGCGGGTACGGGCGGACGTCGGCGCGGCAAGCCAGTTTTCGGAGATCGCGACGACGCAGACGCTCGACAATCTGCGGGCGGCGGGCGTGCTGGACATTGTGCAGTATCTGGAACGCGTGCCGGAGCGGCTGATCCCGCGGAAGCAGGAGCTGATCGAGGCGCTGAAAAAGCAGGAGAGCGGCACGGCAAAGACCGGCGGCCAGGGCGCGGAGCAGATGCTCGGCGCGATGAGCGGAAACACGCAGACGCGCTATCACGCGCTGCCGAGAGCGGCACGGAGCGCATTGCAGCGGCAGACCGCGATGCGGAGCAGATAAATATTAGAAAGGAGATATGACCATGGAAACACTGGAAAAGCAGGAGCTGGAGGAGCAGGAGGCCATCATGCCGGAGGGCTATGGCGAGGGTGACGATTATTTTCAGGAGGAGGACTGGGGCAAGGGCGACAAAGTGGAGGCCGATGCCGAGCCGGAGGAGCAGCCGCATGAGAAAGAGGAAAAAAAGGAGAGAGATCTGCGCGGAGAGGCGGAGGCGTATTTTGCAGAGCATCCGGGCTATCTGGGCGGGCAGATGCCGACGGCGGTTTTGAACGCATGGCTGGGCGGAACGGGCCTTGGCGAGGCGTTTGCCGAGTATGAGCGCGGAAAGAGCCGCGCGGAGACCAGAAAGCTCCAGCGGGAGAACCAGGTGCTGCGGCAGAACGCGGCGGCGGCTATGCGCGCGCCGGTGCGCGGCGTGGGTGGTGGCGGCGACACGAAACAGGAGCCGGAGGATCCGTTTTTGAAGGGGTTCAATGATGAGAAGTGGTGAGTGATTCTTTCTCTGAAAGAGAAAGGGGAGACACGTTTTTCGCCCCCATTTCCTTTTCTCCTTCAGAAAAGGAAACGAATTTTGCGACCCCATTCTTTTCTTTTTCTATTCGGAGAAAGAAAAGAACCGTGTCGCACCGCGA
>USDP01000157.1 GCA_900553545.1 uncultured Eubacteriales bacterium
TGTAGACATAGAAATAGGGATTTTCCGTTGTGGAGGCGATGAGCGTGATCTTGCCGTTTTCGATGTATTCCAGCAGCGTCTGCTGCTGCTTTTTTGAAAAATACTGAATTTCGTCGAGGTAGAGCAGCACACCGTTCGGGGCCAGGAACGTGCCGAGCTGGGCATAGATCTCCTTGATGTCGGCGGTAGAGGCCGTGGTGGCGTTGAGCTTGCAGAGCTTGCGCTGCGTCTGCTTGGCGATGATGTTGGCGATGGTGGTCTTCCCGGTGCCGGAGGGGCCGTAGAAGATCATGTTCGGGATCTGCCCGGATTCGATGATGCGGCGCAGCAGGCCGTTCGGACCCAGGATGTGCGTCTGTCCGCAGACGTTGTCAAGCGTCTGGGGCCGGATGAGGTCGGCCAGAGGCTGATACATGGCGGTGTGCCTCCTTGTCAGGATTCAGGTTTTTGAGCGAGGACGGTATACCAGTCGAGTTCGCTGCCAGGTGCATAGGGGCGCTGGGCAGGGAACGGGAGGATTTGAAGGTTCTGATAGCCGAGCGAAGAGAGCGTCTGCTCCCAGAGTGCACGGGAAAAGGGGTGATAGTGTTCTTCAAACTTTTCCTTCTGGAAGATATGGTTCTCTCGCTCAAAGGTATAGAGCAGATGAAACAGGACGGAGCCATCCAGCTCATAGTCCCAGACCTGAATGAGATTGATGCGTGTATCGCCGTCAAACAGCGGGTCGTAGAGGTAAAAGCGCGGACGATTTTGCAGGATGTAGTCCCAATTACGTGTGTCGAAACAGAGCCAGCCGCCGGGTGCGACAAGCGCATCCATCTGCCGCAGTGCGCGGGCAACATCGGCGTTTTCCACGTAGCCGAGCGAGCTGCCGCTGCTGACGACAAAATCGAACTGTCGCCCGGCCCAGATGGAAAGCTCACGGAAATCAGCTTGATGCAGTTCGGCGGCAAGGCCGCGAGAGTCGAGCTTCTGCGCACAGGCAGTAAGCATCGGCTCACTGATATCGGAGCCGCAGAGGGAGACGTTAAGCTCAAGCGCGGGGAGCGTGACGCTGCCGGAGCCAATGCTGACATCCAACATGGTGTGAACCTGCTTTCCAGCAAAAAGCGTGTGCCAGTGTTCACGGTAGACAGCCTGACGGTCGGGCGTATCGAACAGATCATAGAGCTCAGTTCGGTCATAGATGCTGGCCATGGTGCAGCCTCCTTTCGGGAGCTTCTGTATTTTCTCTATTATATTGCCTTTTGGTTCTGTTTGCAAGTCGTGCGCGGGTGTGATATACTGTCGAAAAAGGCATCGGAGGGACGAAGCATGGAGATGCAGGAACGGGTGGCGGGCGTGATCGCGGCGCTGAAGGCGGAATATCCGGACGCGCTCTGCGCGCTGCAGTACAAAAAGGACTATGAGCTGATGATCGCGGTGCGCCTGTCCGCCCAGTGTACGGACGCGCGCGTCAATCTCGTGACGCCGGGGCTGTTTGCACGGTTCCCGACGCTGGACGCCTTCGCGGACGCCGACATTGCGGACGTGGAGGAATGCGTGCGCTCATGCGGCTTCTACAAGCACAAGGCGCGGGACATCGTCCTCGCCTGTCAGATGCTGCGGGACGAGTACGGCGGAAAGGTGCCGGACAAGATGGAGGATCTGCTGCGGCTGCCCGGCGTTGGACGCAAGACGGCCAATCTTCTGCTCGGCGACCTCTACGGCGAGCCGGGCAGCGTCGTCTGCGACACGCACTGCATCCGCATCTGCAATCTGCTGGGGCTGGCCTCCGGCAAGGAGCCGGAAAAGGTGGAGCGGCAGCTGCGGGCGATCCTGCCGCCGGAGGAGTCGTCCGATTTCTGTCACCGCATCGTCCTCCACGGGCGGGCCGTCTGCATCGCGCGGCGGCCAAGGTGCGAGGCATGTGCGCTTGCACCGTATTGCAGGACGTTTTCGGGAGAATGAATAAATCACGGCAAAAAATCGCGGGCGGAACGGTGATTTCTGCATAAAATTTCGAAATCGACCGAAAAAATCCGAAAAAGCCGTTGACAGAAACCAAACGTGGTGCTATGATGCACTCAACAAATTGAATCGCTTGTATCGCTAATTCGATAGAGGCGCGGGATTCATCAGTACCGCTTCGCAAGGCCAGCACGCCGCGCAGCGCGAAAGGGGAGACCGCCGAAGTAGGAAGCCGGGGTTCTGACCGCTTCCCGCTGGGTCGGCAGAGAACATCTGCCGGACTGTCACAGAAATTTTTTGTGAAGCGCTATCAATGGCTGTTCGGAACCGCCCGTCCCGGGGCGGCTGTTCCGCATATCCCATGAACCGCTTTAACAAAAGCGGTTCTTTTTTGTTGGTGTCTGCGATCAACGCAGACAAAGAATTTCCTGTCCGATGCGGGAAAAATCATCGGGAACCAACGTTCAAAAGGAGAACACTATGAGAAGAATGATCGCTTTGCTGCTTGCCGCGCTGATGCTCGTCGCGATGACCGCCTGCGGCGCGAAGAACGAGACCACCGACACGTCCGCTCCTGCGGACACCGCAGCCGCCGAGACCACCAGCACTGAAACCGCTGACACCAGCGACGCCGCCGAGTCCACCGAGACGGCCGACACCGCTGCGATCCCCGGCCTCGAGGACGGCGTGTTCACCGTCGGTATGGAATGCGCCTACGCGCCCTACAACTGGACGCAGATGGACGATTCCAACGGCGCGGTGCCCATTTCCAACGTCCCCGGTGCATACGCCAACGGCTATGACGTCATGATTGCCAAGCAAATCGCCGAGGCCAACGGCTGGGAGCTCGAGATCGTATCCAGCGCGTGGGATTCCCTGTGCCCGGCTGTCCAGTCCGGCACGATGGACGCCAATATCGCCGGCCAGTCCATGACTGCCGACCGCATGGCGCAGGTCGATATGGCTGGCCCGTACTACTACGCGACCATCGTCTGCCTGACCACGAAGGACAGCGCCTACGCCTCCGCGGCCTCCATCGCCGATCTCGCCGGCGGCACCTGCACCTCGCAGTCCGGCACGATCTGGTATGATTCCTGCCTGCCGCAGATCGAAAACGCCAACATCCTCGCCCCGGCCGACAGCGCCCCCGCGATGATCATGCAGCTTGAGACCGGCATGGTCGACTATGTCTGCACCGATATGCCGACGGCGATAGCCGCCGTCGCGAAGAACGACGGCCTCGTCATCCTGAACTTCTCCGGCACGGACGGCGATTTCCAGTTTGCCTCTGAGGAAGAGCGCGCCGAGAACGTCAACATCGGCATCTCCGTCCAGAAGGGCAACACCGCTCTGGCCGAGGCCATCGACGCAGTCCTCTCCACGATGACCGAGGACGACTTCAACGCCCTGATGGATCAGGCGATTTCGATTCAGCCGGAAGTTTAATGTAAGGCAGCCTCATACCATTGTCGCTGCGGCTTTCGCCGAATCTTTTGCCCCAATCCATCGGTTTGTAAAATTTGAAATACACAAAGTATTCCTGCATTTTCCAAACCGCGTCTTGTGACAAAATCTTTCGCTGAAAGCTCTGGCGAAATGGTATGAGGCAGCCTAATTTTTGCCGCGTATACGAAAAAATTTTGAGGGAATCACGCGGTGTAGTTCACGAAAAGGAGAACTGTCATGGAGAAACTCGCGCAGCTCTTTCAGGACGTGGTACAGCTCTGGGACAAGTACCATGTGATGTACCTGAACGGCATCAAGAACACGCTGATCCTTGCGCTGGTCGCGACGGTGATCGGCTGTCTGATTGGACTCGTCTGCGGCGTCCTGAATACGATCCCCTATACGAAAAACGACCCGTGGCCGAAGCGTTTTCTGCTGAAGCTGCTGCGCGTGCTCATCCGCATCTATGTTGAGGTCTTCCGCGGGACGCCGA
>USDP01000158.1 GCA_900553545.1 uncultured Eubacteriales bacterium
CTCCTCTATTTCCTGACGTATGTGATGCTTCGGAAGCACCGGAATCTGCAATGATCTCTGCGGCCTCTTGTAGGGGCGGACGACTCTGTCCGCCCGATCCCCGCCGCAGCGGAAAAAGCCCCCCTCTTCGTAGAGGGGGGAAGGTTGCCGTAGGCAATCAAGGGGAGAAGTTTTTGAAACTCCCCCAGTCACCTTCGGTGACAGCCCCCCTCTTGGTAGAGGGGGCCTTTACGGGCGTACATTGCCCATCCAAATAAAATCAGCGCCCTCCCGGATGGGAGGGCGCTGTTCATTCAGTCCATGAATCTTGCAATATAATCCGGCGCATCGCCCGGCTCGCCGGGGATGGTGAACGTGAAGGCCACGCCCTTTTCCGCCGAGAAGAGGCTGCACCAGTCCAGGAAATTCTCCGTCTCGACCGGATCCTTGCTCCGTGCGATCTTGTAGAGGTTGTCCACGAAAATGTGCGTAATATCAAAGTTGCCTGCGTGCAGACCGCTCAGGAACCCGCGCAGGAACGTATAGCTTCCAGAAGCATACTCGCTCGCATCGATCAGACGTACCCGGTGATCGACGTCAAAGCGCAGCGCATTACCGTTTTCAATGCAGACCATGCTGCCCGTCTCGTGCTTGACCGAATTGTTGATCGCGTTGATCAGCAGCTTGGTCTTGCCGGAGCCCTCGGGCCCCATCATAATGTTAACCATAGGCCATTCCTCCTTTGTGCCTTTTCTCCATTCTATCAGGTATCCGGCGAAAACACAAGTGCCGCCGACCGCAAAATCATGAAGAAACAGAAAACTTTATTCCAGTTTCCCAAGTAGCTTCCCCGCGAGTGTTCTGGCAGGGCCAAATTGCATCGGCGCGAGCGGATCTACGCCGCTGGCCGCCGCGCAGATCGCGTTTGCCAGCTCGAAGAAGTAGAGCAGCTCGCCCGCCTGCGGTGCGTCCAGCGCGTCGCACTCTAACAGAATCACCGGCACGTCCGCCGCGGCCTGCGACTCGACAAAGGCGTCCAGCGTCTTTTCCGCCACATCCTCGAGCGTCGTGTCTGTCAGATAACCAAGACCGTCGTAGTCCTTCCAATCCATCTCCACATGCAGCCGCTGCTGCGGCGCGGCCTTGGGCCGCAGGACGGTCTCAAAGACCGGATATGTCCCGCTCGTCAGCATCGCGTCGAGCGCGTCCGTGCTCTGCGGCAGGCTGAAGTGCGCCGGAAGGACGCCCATCCCGCCGCGGCACATCCGCCGCAGCACCGTCTGCTGCCACCACGCGCCGAGCGCGCGGCAGCGTCCGTCCGCAGTCAGCAGGAATTCGTTCGTTCGTCCCCGGTTGCAGAGCGCGTAACGCGCCCCAGCGTACATCCAGACCGGGTTTTCAAAGGCCCGCAGGTCGAACGCGCGGTAGGCATTGGCCGCGCCCTCCAGAAAGGCCAGCGGCTCCACGCCGGCCACCGCCAGCGGCAGCAGCGTCGCCGCCGTCAGCGCGCTGGCCGCGCCGCCCGGCTCCGTGGGCATCGGGAGGAAGGTGCAGCCCTCCTCCTTCGCCATCACGGCCATCGGCGAATCGGGCAGTGCCGTCACAAAGATGCGGCCCTTCGCCTCCTTGCCATACCTCCGTTCCATCATCCAGCGCACCGCGCGCGACGCAATCGCGCACTCCGGCTCCGGCTGCTCCGGCATGATGAGCTGTAAGCAGAAATCCTTGCCCTCGAGCCGGTCAAACAGAGCCAGATAGTCGTCTGAACCCATACGGTCGCCCGCAAAGAGCACGGCGGGCCGTCCGTCCTGCGCCGGTTTTCCAAGCAGCCGTACCGCCGCCCGCGCGCCGAGCCAGCTCTCGCCCATACCCGCCACAACCAGCACCTGGCTCTGGCGGCAGATCGTGTCCGCCGCGCGCTCCACCGCGCTGATCGTCCGCGCGATCATCGCGTCGCCGCAGCCGAGCCAGCCGAGGAAATCGTCGAAGCCCGGCTGATTGCGCCGCAGCTTCAGATGCGCTTCGAACAGCGCTTGCTCCGACGAGAGCAGATTCGGCAGGCTCACGCAGCTCCAGATATTCGAAAGTTCTACATTGATCATAGATAGCCTCCCACGGGAGTTTCGTTTCAGTGTTCCGGTTTCAGTATACCGCATTTTCCCGCAAAACGCAAAGATTCTGTGGCGTTGACATAAAAAATTCACATTTTCTTCCGCAGCGGAATGCTCCCCACTCCAGAAGGAATTAAAAAATGCCCTCTCCGATTTGACCGGAGAGGGCATTGGGGTATTGGAGTTTACTGCACGATGAAGTTGACGGATTCGTCGCCCTGCTTGTCCTGGCCGAAAACATAGTCCTTGCCGGGCATGATGGCGTTGAGCGCGATGCCGACGATGGAGCCGACGGCGAGGCCGGAGAGGCTGATCGGCCCGAGCCGGAGCGCACCGGCGCTGGAGTAGCTGATGCCGATGGAGAGGACGAGGATCAGGGCCGCGACGAGGACGTTGCGGGACTTCGTGAAGTCGACCTTGTTCTCGACGACGTTGCGCACGCCGACCGCGGAGATCATGCCGTAGAGCACGAGGCTGACGCCGCCGATGGTGCCGCCGGGCATGGAAGAGATGATGGCCGCGAACTTCGGGCTGAAGGAGAACAGCATGGCGAGCACGGCCGCGATGCGGATGACGCGCGGGTCATAGATCTTGGAGAGCGCGAGAACGCCGGTGTTTTCGCCGTAGGTCGTGTTGGCGGGCGCGCCGAACAGGGCCGCGAGGGAGGTGGCCAGGCCGTCGCCCATCAGAGTGCGGTGCAGGCCCGGGTTTTCGATGTAGTTGCGGTTGCAGGTGGAGGAGATCGCGGACACGTCGCCGATGTGCTCGACCATGGTGGCGAGGCTCAGCGGGACGATGGTGACCACGGAGGTCAGCAGCAGGTGGCCGTCGAGATTGTCACGCATGAACAGGCCGATGACGGTGTGCTCCATGTGGATCGGGAGGGCCAGCCATTCCGCATCGTGGACGTTCTGCGCAACGTTTGCGCGGACAGACGGATCGATGATGACCGCGAAGATGTAGGAGCCGATGACGCCGAGGAGGATCGGGATGATCTTGACCATGCCCTTGCCCCAGATGTTGCAGGCGACGATGATGGCGATGGCCACAATGGCGACCCACCAGTTGCCGGTGCAGTTGTTGATCGCGGAGGAGGACAGGTTCAGGCCGATGGCGATGATGATCGGGCCGGTGACGATCGGCGGGAAGAAGCGCATGACCTTGCTTGCGCCGAACGCTTTGAACAATGCCGCGAGGACGACGTACATCAAACCTGCGCACAGAACGCCGAAGCAGGCATAGGGCAGCATCTCAAAGTTGGGCGAGCCGTCTTCCAGCATCGGGGCGATGGCCGCGTAGCCGCCGAGGAACGCGAACGAAGAGCCGAGGAACGCGGGGACCTTGCCGCCGGTGATCAGGTGGAACAGCAGCGTGCCGAGACCGGCGAACAGCAGCGTGGTGGAGACGTCCAGACCCGTCAGGATCGGGACGAGGACAGTCGCGCCGAACATCGCGAACATGTGCTGGAAGCCCAGCAGAAACATCCGGCCTTTGCCCAGCGGGCGGGCATCATAGATGCCTTCTTCGGGAATTTTGTACTTTGCCATAATTTCTCCTCTCTTTTTTCAAGCCGCACCGACCTGTGCATCAAACATAAAAAAAGAATTGCGGAACGGAAACACCGATCTCACAATTCAAATACTTCTTTTATGAAAGAAAACACCGGGCCGGAAACACGGCCGCCGCAAATAAAAACGGAACTGCGCGGTTTGACAGAGGTTTTCAGCTTCATCATGGCGCGCACTTCCTTTCGAGTTTTATCGCCAGCCATTATATGCGCTTTTTCCGA
>USDP01000159.1 GCA_900553545.1 uncultured Eubacteriales bacterium
ATCAAGGGGAGCCTTTTGGGCGGACAGAGTCGTCCGCCCCTACAAGCCGCTGCGGCGGGATTCGAGCGGCCTTACTTCTCCTTATAATAGAGCATACAATGGCAATAGCCCTCGAAGTCGGGATCGGCGATCTGGCGCTTGAATTCCTCGCACATACATTTATTCTCTTCCGTCCGGGTAAGGCGGCACGGGCAATAGCCGCCCGTGCGCTTTAACCCCTCGCGGATCTTCGCGACAACGTCTTTGTCCTCGTTCAGGCGTACTTTCATAGCGCCGCCTCGATGCGCGCGCGGATGCTTGCCTTGTCGGCATAGCCGATGCTCGTGCCCGCGATCTCGCCGTTTTTCACGAACAGCAGCATCGGAATCGACTGCACGCCGTATTCGATCGCGAGGTCGCGCTCGTCGTCCACGTTCAGCTTGCAGAACTTCACGTCCGGCATCTCGCCGTCCAGTTCTTCCATGATGGGGCTGAGCATCATGCACGGGCCGCACCACGTCGCCCAGAAATCCACGACCACGGGCTTGTCCGAATTCAGCACCTCACGGTCAAAATTTTCGCTTATCAAAATCGTCATGGTTTACGCCTCCTTGGCTTTTTTCTATAGTATATCACGCCTTGTCCAGAAAGCGTGAACCAGTTGTGAATCTTTGTAAAGGGCCCCCTCTTCGGAGAGGGGGCCTTCTGCCTCGTCTATTTATAATAGATTGTGATAACTCGGCACTTCCATTTCGCGGATGTGCTCGATCGTCGCGGCGAGGCGCGCCGTGCCCGCGAGAAAATCGTCCTTATCTTCCAGAGCTGCGTACTGCAAAAGCTCCGCAAAGGCGATGTTGACCTCATCCAGCTCCTCGTGCGCGAGCACGACGCCGAAAAAGCGCTCGTGCGCCGCCCAAGTTTCCTTCGCCGCTTGGAGCGCTGCGGCGGCTGATTCAAAATCGTCGCGCGAGGCGGCGTTGCGCGATGCCGCGATGGCATCGTTCACGGTCTGCGTCTTGGCCCGGACGGTCACGGACGAGAAAATGCAGAAGCCGAGCGTCACGCCCAGCAGCAGACAGGCAAAGAGCGTGTGCTTCATGTTGCGTCCTCCCGGATGGAGAGATAGAGCTTGCCGCCCGGCTCACACGTCAGCAGAAAGACGTCGCGGATCTCACAGTTGTAGGCCGCAAGGCTCTCACGCACCCACGCTTCGCTTTTGCCGAGCAGGCCCAGATTTTCCCGCAGGAGCCGACCGCCGGAGATCACCGTGATGGGAAGGTGCAGGTCGTCCACCTGAACGCCCGCGTCCTTCGCGCTTGCGGGCTCGTATTTCGGATAGAGCAGCACGGAGACGTTGCCGCTTGTCTCTAAAATCGCGTATTTCACCTGCGCGAGGTCGACCACCCCCTGCAGGCGCAGATATTCTGTCAGCTCGTCCGGCGTGACGCGGGTCTTTTGCAGGTTTCGCTGGATGAGCTTGCCGTTTTCGATCAGGATGACCGGCTTGCCGCAGACGAGGCGGCGGAATTTGATGCTGTGATAGCTCAGTACCGACAACAGCAGCTCCATCGCCAACACCACCAAAATCGGCACTGCGCCTGCCAGCAGCGGAATCCCGCTCTCCTGCATCGGCACAGCCGCCAGATTTGCCACCAGCATGGTCACGACAAATTCCGTCGGCTCCATCTCCCCGAGCTGCCTCTTGCCCATCAGGCGGATGCTCGCGATGAGGAGCAGGTATAAAATGATCGTCCGTAAAAACGAGATCAGCATGAAATCACCTCGTTTCCAGTGTGCCCCAAAGGCTGGGGGCAGATTCAAAAAGTTTTACTGTTCATTTGTTTGGATTTATGATATAATCAGAGTAATTTGTGAAAACGAGGGATCGCCATGCGCAACGAACATTCCACAGAACGTCTGGATTACACCAGCGCACAGCAGCAGGAGGAAAAACCGCACTATACGCCCCGGCCAAAGTTCCACAGGGTCATGGCGTGGATTCTGGCGGGTGTGGTGCTGTTCGCGTTTTTGGGAACGTGCTATTGGCTGATGTTCGGGAAGTTTTAAGATGGTGATTTTGGGGATCGACCCCGGCTACGCGACGACGGGCTTCGGCGTGGTGTTTTCAGACCGGGGGAATTTGAAGCTGCTGAACTATGGCACGATCACCACGCCGATGAGGCTGACATTTCCACAGCGGCTCGAAGTGCTTTATGACGATATGGAAGAGCTGCTGAAAACGGTGAAGCCGGAGGCCGTCGCGGTGGAGGAGCTGTTCTGGGGCCACAACGTGACGACCGGCATCGGCGTGAGCCACGGGCGGGGCGTGATTCTGCTGGCGATCCAGAAATCGGGCGTGCCGCTCTACGAGTACACGCCGAATCAGGTGAAACAGGCCGTCGTCGGCTACGGCGGCGCGGAAAAGCATCAGGTCATGGATATGACGCGGCGGCTGCTGCACATGGAAAAGGTGGCAAGGCCGGACGACGCGGCGGACGCCATCGCCATTGCGCTCTGCCATGCGCGCTCGTCCACGTCCCTTTTACATCAGAAAGGCTATCTCGGATAGGGGAGAGGCAATATGTTTTACTATTTGAACGGAACACTGGCCCTTGTGGACGCGAATCTCGCGGTGATTGACTGCGGGGGCGTCGGCTATGCGTGCCACACGACGAACTATACACTGACAAAATTGCAGCTCGGCAAGCCCGCCAAGCTCTTTACCTACTGCGGGATCAAAGAGGATGCGTTCGACATCTACGGCTTTTCCACGCGGGAGGAGCTGAACTGCTTCCGTCAGCTGATTTCGGTGTCCGGCGTGGGGCCGAAGGCGGCGCTGGCCATTTTGTCGGTCGTCAGCCCGGAGCAGTTCACGCTGGCCGTGATGACGCAGGACGTCAAGACGCTGACGATGGCGGCAGGCGTTGGGAAAAAGCTGGCGCAGCGGGTGCTGCTGGAGCTGAAGGATAAAATTGCGGGCAGCCAGATGGAGCTGAATGGCGCAGACATCGCCGACATGCAGCCCGCGGTGCGCGGCGGCAAGACAGCGGAGGCCACGGCGGCGCTGGCAAGTCTCGGTTATTCTCAGGCGGAGATCGGCGCGGCGCTCAAGGGCATCGACGTGGAGGCGCTGCGCGTGGAGGACATCGTGCGGCAGGCGCTGCGCGCGATGGTATCGAAGTAAGGAGGGGCTGGAATGAGCCTTGATTTTTCGCAGGAATACGAGGCCCCGATCGTGACGACCAGCCTCACGCCACAGGACGACGGAGAAGTGAGCCTCCGGCCCCGGACGCTGGCCGACTACACCGGACAGGAGAAGGCGAAGGGGAACCTCGCCGTCTACATCGAGGCCGCGCGGCGGCGGAGCGAACCGCTCGATCACGTGCTGCTCTACGGCCCGCCGGGACTCGGCAAGACGACGCTGGCCGGCGTCATCGCCAACGAGATGGGCGTCAATCTGCGCGTCACGTCCGGCCCGGCCATTGAAAAGGCAGGCGACCTCGCTGCGCTGCTGACGAACCTTTCGGCGGGCGACATCCTGTTCATCGACGAGATCCACCGGCTGAACCGGTCGGTCGAGGAGATTTTATATCCGGCGATGGAGGACTATGCCATCGACATCATCATCGGCAAGGGCCCGTCGGCCAATTCCATCCGGCTCGATCTGCCGCGCTTCACGCTCATCGGCGCGACGACGCGCGCGGGGCAGCTCTCCAGCCCGCTGCGCGACCGCTTCGGCGTTCAGCTCCGTCTGGAGCTTTATACGAAGGAAGAGCTGGCGCGGATCGTGACGCGCTCGGCGGCGCTGCTCGGCATTGAGATCGACCCGCAGGGCGCGCTGGAGATCGCGTCGCGCTCGCGCGGGACGCCGCGTATC
>USDP01000160.1 GCA_900553545.1 uncultured Eubacteriales bacterium
TGATCGCCATGGCGCTGGCCTGCAACCCGAAGATCATCATTGCCGACGAGCCGACGACGGCGCTCGACGTGACGATCCAGGCGCAGATCCTCGACCTGCTGCGGCAGCTGAAGGACAAAATCAATTCGTCCATCATGCTCATCACGCACGACCTCGGCGTCATTGCGGAGATGGCGGACTATGTCGTTGTCATGTATGCCGGCCGCATTGTCGAGAAGGGCACGGCGGAGGAGATCTTCGCGCATCCGTGTCACCCGTATACGATCGGCCTGATGGCTTCGAAGCCGGTGGTCGGCAAAAAGGTCGACAAGCTCTATTCCATCCCCGGCAAGGTGCCGAACCCGGTCGATATGCCGGACTATTGCTACTTCAAGGATCGCTGTGAGATGCAGCTGGACTGCTGCAAGGGCGAATATCCGTGCGAGATCAGCGTCAGCCCGACCCATAAGGTGAGCTGCTATCGCTACTACGAGGAAAATAGAAAGGCGGGTGAGTGAAATGGCAGTGAATAAGGTCGAAACCGTCGATTTCACCCCCGTGGAATATGATCCGCAGTATATTCTGATGGTCAAGGACCTGAAGAAATACTTCCCGATCAAGGGCGGCCTGCTGTCGAAGACCATTGGCCACGTCAAGGCCGTCGACGGTGTGACGTTCAACCTCAAGCGCGGCTGCACGATGGGCCTCGTCGGCGAGTCCGGCTGCGGCAAGTCCACCACGGGCCGGACGGTGCTCCGCCTCTGCGGCGAGAAGACCGGCGGTCAGGTGCTCTTCAACGGCAAGGAGATCTATGATCTCAGCCCGGCGGAGATGCGCGCGCTGCGCCCGAAGATGCAGATCATCTTCCAGGATCCGTTCTCCAGTCTGTCGCCGCGCCTTCCGGTCGGCGAGATCATCGGCGAGGCCGTGCGCGAGCATAACCTCGTGTCCAAGGAAGAGTTTGACGATTATATCGATCAGGTCATGGACAACTGCGGCCTCCAGCCGTATCACAAGACCCGCTATCCGCACGAATTTTCCGGCGGCCAGCGGCAGAGAATCTGCATCGCCCGCGCGCTGGCGCTGAATCCCGAGTTCGTCGTCTGCGACGAGCCGGTCTCCGCGCTCGACGTGTCGATCCAGGCGCAGATCATCAACCTGCTGAAGGAGCTGCAGGATAAATATAACCTGACCTATCTGTTCATCTCGCATGACCTCTCGGTCGTTGAGCACATTTCGGACCATGTCGGCGTCATGTACCTCGGCAACCTCGTCGAGTACGGCGAGACGCAGGACATCTTTGACCGGCCGCTGCATCCGTACACGAAGGCGCTGTTCTCGGCCATCCCGATCCCGGACCCGACGGTGCGGCGCGAGCGCATCGTGCTGCAGGGCTCGATCCCGTCGCCGGCCAACCCGCCGAAGGGCTGCAAATTCCACACGCGCTGCCCGTATGCGACCGACCGCTGCCGCGAGGAAGCGCCGTGCCAGCGAGAGGTGGAGCCGGGGCACTATGTGGTCTGCCACCTGTTTGACGAATGAGAAAACGGGACGAGTTTGAGGACGACGGGCGGACGATCGCCGACATGAGCGGCATCGTGCCGCAGCGGACGTTCCTGCCCCGGCGCAAGCCGCGCGAGGACGCGCCGTCCGGCGAGGGGTTTGACCTGACGCCGAAGGAGAAACGGTGGGCCGCACTCGGCGCGATGAAGGCCGTGCTGATGATCGCGGGGGCGTATCTGCTGGGCCTTGGCGTGCTGCTCGGGATTCTGTTTTTGATCTGGCGATGAATCATTTTCCGCCCGGCCCGCAGGGGCCGGGCGGTTGTGAATTTATGCCGGAACGTCTGGAAATTCTGAAAAGTTGTGAAGCCGATTGCATTTTTCGGAAAAGTATGCTAACATAACCATACAAGGCGGCGCGATGCGCCGCTTTTTATTGACGGAGCAGTTTACTCTGATGGAAAGCGAGGGGAAGCGCTTGAATCAACGAACGCAAAAGACGGGTAATGGGCGCACACTGCTCCGGCTTCTGCATGGAAGCTGGAGCTATTTTCTGGTCTGCATCGTGTCGGGCCTGGTGTTTACGGGCTGCGAGCTGCTCATCCCGCAGATCATCCGCGTGAGCGTAGACTCGTTCATCGGGAACGCAGCGGTGCATGTCCGGGCGGCGGAACGGGTCGTTGCGGCGCTCGGCGGGACGGAGCATATTCGTGGTGCACTCTGGATTCCGGCCGCGGTGCTGGTGGGCGTCGGTCTGCTCTCGGCAATGTTCCGCTTTTTGACGAACCTCTACAGCGCAAAGGCGGGCGAAACCCTCGTCAAGACGAGCCGTGATCTGCTCTATGGGCACATTCAGCACCTGCCGTGGGCGTGGCACTCGAAAAATCCGACCGGCGACATCATCCAGCGCTGCACGTCTGACGTGGAGCGCATCAAGCAGTTCTTTCAGGAGCAGTTCGTCGCGGTGTTCCGCATGATCGCGATGATCGTGCTGTCGCTGACGTGTATGGCGCTGATGAACTGGAAGCTGGCGCTCGTACCGGGGCTGATGTTCCCGATCATCGTGGGCTATTCGGTGCTGTTCCACAACCGCATCCGCGACCGGTTCACGGCCTGCGACGAGAGCGAGGGCGTGCTCTCGACGATCGCGCAGGAGAATCTGACCGGCGTGCGCGTGGTGCGTGCGTTTGGCCGCGAAAATTTTGAGCGCGAGCGGTTTGAAAAGCAAAATCAGGAATATACGACGCTCTGGGTGCGCCTGTGCAAGACGCTGTCGGATTTCTGGGCGGTTGGCGATACGACGGCCTGCATCCAGACGATGCTGGTCGTGGTGATTGGCAGTCTGCTCTGCGTGCGCGGCGAGATGACCGAGGGCGACTTTGTGTCGTTCGCCATCTACAACGCCATGGTCATCGGGCCGGTGCGGCGGCTTGGCCGCGTCATCTCGGAGATGAGCAAGGCGGGCGTTTCGGTTGCGCGTATCGGCGAAATTCTGGATGCGCCGGTCGAGCAGGACGCGGCTGACGCACAGGAGTCCCCGATGGACGGGAACATCGTGTTCGACCATGTGACGTTCCGCTATGAGACGGGGCTGGATGTGCTGCACGATGTGTCGTTCACGATCCCGGCGGGGAGCAGCTTCGGCGTCCTCGGCGGAACCGGCTCCGGCAAGAGCAGTCTGCTTCTGATGCTGTGCAAGCTCTATGCGCCGAGCGAAGGGCGCGTGACGGTCGGCGGCGTCGACCTTGCAAGGATGCCCGCTGCGTGGGTGCGCGAGCATGTGGGCGTTGTGCTGCAGGAGCCGTTCCTGTTTTCCCGGACGATCGCGGAGAACATCGGCGTCTGCGGTGCGGACGAAGCTGCGATCCGCGAGGCCGCGAAGACGGCCTGTATCGCGGACGACATCGAGGGCTTTGCAAACGGATATGAGACGATGGTGGGCGAGCGCGGCGTGACGCTCTCCGGCGGACAGAAGCAGCGCGTGGCCATTGCGCGGATGCTGACGCAGAAAACGCCGGTGACGGTGTTTGACGATTCGCTCTCGGCGGTCGACACGCAGACGGATGAAAAGATCCGCGCGGCGCTGGCCAGAGAGCGCAAGGGCGCGACGAGCATCATCATTTCGCACCGCATCACAACGCTGCTGGACTGTGACAACATCCTCGTGCTTGACCACGGGAAGGTCTTGCAGCTCGGCACACCGGCAGAGCTGCTCCGCGAGGAGGGCCTCTTCCGGCAGATCTATGACATGCAGATGGCCATTGGAGAGGAGGCGGAGACATGAAGCAGCAACCGCATCTTCGCCTGTTCGGAATTCCGAAGCTCGCGGGCTATCTGCCGGGCTATGGCAGGCTGCTGTTTGC
>USDP01000161.1 GCA_900553545.1 uncultured Eubacteriales bacterium
GTCGAGGACGATCTTGCGCTTGTCGAGCTGGATGCCCTGCTGCTGCGCGAGCGCCTCGGCCACTTCATTGTTGGTGATCGAGCCGAACAGACGGCCCGCGCCGCCGCCCTTCGCGGTGACAACGACGGTGAAATCTTTCATCTTCTTGGAAATTTCAAGCGCCTCGGCGCGCTCCTTGGCCTGCCGCTCGGCGAGAGCCTTGTCGTTCATACGCATCGTGTTGACGTTGTCGGCGGTCGCCTCCTGCGCGAGCTTCTTCGGGAGGAGGAAGTTGCGGGCGTAACCGTCGGAAACTTCGATCATCTGGCCGCGCTTGCCTTTGCCGCGGACGTCCTGTGTTAAGATCACTTTCATGGTATTTGTACTCCTTTCAGGGTAAAAAATCAGGTTTCGTAGAATTTGTCGATGGAGGCGACCAGCTCGCGCAGCACATCGCGGACGGTGCTGCCGCGGATCTGGGCCCCGGCGGTCGCGGCGTTGCCGCCGCCGCCGAGCGGCTCAAGCACCATCTGCACGTTGCAGCTGCCGATCGAGCGGGCGGAGATCATCACTTCGCCCTCCGCGCCCGGATAGAGCACGAACGAGGCGAGAATGCCGGAGATGTTCAGCAGCTCATCCGCGGCCTGCGAAGCGATGGCCCGCGGGACGGGCGTGTCGACTGCGGAAATCGCGATCTCGTTGCGGTAGAGCCGCGCGGCCTGAATGACCTGATATTTGAGGATTGTCGCGTCGAGATCGGCCTGGAACAGCTTCTTGACCTCGACGGTGTCCGCGCCCGCGCGGCGCAGGAAGGCCGCAGCCTCAAACGTGCGGGAACCAGTACGGACAGTGAAGTTTTTCGTGTCGAGCACGATACCGGCGAGCAGCGCCTGTGCCTCGAGCGGCGTGATGTCTTTCGGGTCGACCGCGTATTGCAAAAGCTCCGCCACCAGCTCCGATGCCGAGGAGGCAAACGGCTCGTGCAGGTTCAGCACGACCTGCTCGATATAATCCGCTGCGCGGCGGTGGTGGTCGATGACGGCAACACGGGGTATGGACTCCAGCAGCTCACGCGACTCGACCTGATCGGGCCGGTTCGTGTCGACAACGATGAGCAAACTGCGCGGGTCGGCCTCGACAAGCGCGTCCTGTCCGGAAATGAAAACGTCCTCATAGTCCTCATTCTGCCGCAGCTCGGCAATGAGGCTCCCGGCCATGTTGTTTTTGAGGTCGATGACGATGTGCGCGGGCTTCCCGCGCTTGCGGCACAGGCACCGGACGCCCACCGCCGCGCCGAGCGCGTCCAGGTCAGCCATGCGGTGGCCCATGATGAAGACCTGGCTGGACTGCGCGATGAGCTCGGACAGCGACCCGGCGACAACGCGGGATTTCACGCGCGTGTGCCGCTCCGTTTCCTTCGTGCGGCCGCCGTAGAACGTGAAGTTGTAGCGATCCTTGATGACGGCCTGATCGCCGCCGCGGGACAGCGCCATCTCGATGGAGAGCATCGCAAAGGAATAGTTTTCTTCAAACGTCGCGCCGTCCTTGCCGACGCCGAGCGAGACCGTCGCGGCGATGCCGGAGGAGTTCTGGACGGAGCGGATGGAGTCCAGCAGCGAGAATTTCCCATCCTGAAGCTTTTGCAGATCCTTGGATTCGAAGACGAGCAGATAGCGGTTGCGCTCGATCTTGCGGCAGATCGCGTGCAGCCCTTCTGTCCACGCGCTGATGGCGTCGTTGATCTTTGCGTCGATCTGGGAGACGGCGGAGTCAGACAAGTTGTTCGTCAGTTCGTCGTAGTTGTCGACGAGGATGACGGATATGATCGGGCGCGTGCGCATGAACTCGTCGCGGATATTGAACATCTCGGTCATGTCAGCGAAAAAGATGGTCGCGAGCATGACGGTCGTCGCGTCGTCCTCCGAGCGGACATAGTTGCCGTATACGCGGTAACGGCGGCCGTTGATGGTCTGGTCGCCGGGCAGCTCGCTCCGTCCCTCGCGGAGCCACGTGGTCGAGAAGCCGGGGATGACGCGATCCATCGTCTGATAGCGCGTCGCGTCGGACAAACCTGTGATGCTGTAAAAGCCGGGGTTGCCCCAGATGATCTCGTTGTCCGGCAGACGGATGACCGCCATGGGGAACGGCGTCCCCGCGTGGACGGAGATACCGAGCGCGTCCGTCGCGCTCTGGACGTAGTCCATCAGGATGTGCTTGCGCCGGGTGAAGCGGACGCGGCTGATGATGAAGACCGCGATCGTGACCACAAGCTCGGCCCCGGCGAGATAATACTGGTCGAGCAGGGCGGCCGCCGCCGTAAAGGCGAGCAGCACGAAGCAGTACCAGACGGAGCCGGGCTGGAGCACGCGCGGAATGTGTTTGTTCAAATCGAGTTCCTCTCTTTCGGGCGGAGTACGGCCAATTATCTACATTATAACAAAATGCTGCCTCGTTTACAAGCCGCGCATTTGCAGAATTTTTGTCCTCTCATGTACCACGGCGAAAAAAACGACCACCCATGCAGACGCATGGGTGGTCGTATGATAATACTATGCGGCGTGGATGCGCTCCCAGCGAACGGAGGCGTAGAACACGATGGACAGAACCATCGCAATCGTCCAGCCGATGGGCCAGGAAATCCAGATGCCGGTCGTGCCAAGCGCCGTGCGGGAGAGCAGCTCCGCCAGCGCCACGCGGAGCACCAGATCGGTGAATGTCGCAATCATGAACTTCTTCATAAGGCCCGCGCCGCGCAGGATCCCGTCGGAGACGAGCTTTGCTGCGACGACAAAGTAGAACGGCGCGATGATGCGCAGGAACATGACGCCGGTGTCCATCGCAAGGCCCTCCGGGCTGTCGAGAAAGATGTGTACCAGCGGGCGGCCTGCAAACACATAGAGCAGCACCAGCGGCACACACAGCGCCCACACGAGCTTCAGCCCCGCGCGGAAACCGGCACGGATGCGGTCATATTTCGCCGCGCCGAGATTCTGCGCCGTGTAGTTTGAGATGCCGTTGCCGAGTGTGGTCAGCGAGGTGATGACCATGTTGTTGAGCTTCACGGCGGCGGAATAGCCGGCCATGACGGCGGCGCCGAAGCTGTTGATGACGCTCTGGATGATGATGTTGCCGACAGAGATGAAGCTCTGCTGCAGGATGCTCGGCACGGCGATGACGGCGAAGCGCCCGAGATGGCTCCACGAGAAGACGGCGACCTTCCCAGATGTCGGGATCTTTGCGAACCGGCGGAACACCACGACCAGTGCCAGCACGCAGCTCACGCCCTGGCAGAGGAACGTCGCCCACGCGACGCCTGCCACGCCCATGTCGAACGCCGTGACGAACAGAATGTCTACCGCGATGTTGGACGTCGACGAGCAGGCGAGGAAAATAAACGGCGTCTTTGAGTCTCCAAGGGCGGAGAAAATGCCGGTCGCGACGTTGTAGAGGAACACGAACGGCAGGCCGTAGATGTAGATGTCGAGGTAGAGCTTCGAGTCCGCGAAGACCTCTTCCGGCGTCCGGATGAGCCGAAGCAGCCCGTCCGAGCAGAGCATCCCGACGAGCATCAGAAGGATGCAGACCGCGCTGCTCGCGATGAGGGCCGTATAGACGGCGGTCTTCAGGTCTTCATACTGCTTCGCCCCGAAGAAGAGCGCCGCGATGACCGAGCACGCGATGTTGCAGCCGAAGGCGAAGGCGATGAAAATGAGCGTGATCTCATAGCTGTTGCCGACGGCGGCCAGCGCGTTGTCACTGATGAACTTGCCCGCGACGAAGCTGTCCGCGATGTTGTAGAGCTGCTGAAAAATGATGC
>USDP01000162.1 GCA_900553545.1 uncultured Eubacteriales bacterium
TTGGAATATTGCGCAGCCGTTGGCGACAACGGAGCCTTACGGATGCGGCATACCCCTTGCGGGTACACAAAGTATTCCGGCGGTTTCAAACCTTGGCTTGTGCCAAAATCTCTCTCCGAATGCTCTTGTCGATTACATGTAAGCCTTCTCTTATAAAAATTGGAGGAGGTTAAAGATATGAACTTTTCTGGAAATCGGAAACTGCATGCTGTACAATTTCTCTTTGCCATAGCGGATGCGAAATGACACCGCGGGGCAAGCCCCTTCGCCCGGCGGCAACCTCCCATCCAACCGGTACTTGACGCGTCATTCCTACTCATGCAACGTTCGGGTACGCACATACTGTTAAATTAGCAGGCTCACATCTTCCTGCCCTTAAAATCGCTCCTGGGACCATTGTACCGTATTTTTGGAAAAACGCAAGTGGTATTTCGATATTTTATGATTGATTTTCCGGCTGCGGAAAAATTTTTCACGCCCTATTGACAAATGCGTCCTGCGGTGGTATAACATAACCAACCTACCGGATTGGTAGTAAAGCAAACAGGACGATGTTATCATGATCATGCCCGGAACACGATGTTGACGCGCAGAGCCGCCCGTCCATCCACAATCAAATCTTTTCTATTCTGAATATTTTGGAGGTATCATCGTGTCTCATATCTATACATCCGCAGATCAGCTCATCGGCAAGACGCCGCTTCTGGAGCTTACCCACATTGAAAAGAAATTCGACCTGAAGGCAAAGATTCTCGCCAAGCTCGAATACTTCAATCCCGCCGGTTCGGTCAAGGACCGCGTGGCCCGCGCCATGATCGACGACGCCGAGGCGAAGGGCCTGCTGAAGGAAGGCTCCGTCATCATTGAACCGACCTCCGGCAACACCGGCATCGGCCTGGCCTCCGTCGCGGCGGCGCGCGGCTACCGCATCATCATTGTCATGCCCGAGACCATGTCCGTCGAGCGGCGGCAGCTGATGAAGGCATACGGCGCGGAGCTCGTCCTTTCCGACGGCGCGAAGGGCATGAAAGGCGCGATCGCAAAGGCGGACGAGCTGGCAAAGGAGACGCCGAACAGCTTCATCCCCGGCCAGTTCGTGAACCCTGCGAACCCAAAGGCACACTTTGAGACCACCGGCCCCGAAATCTGGGAAGACACCGACGGCAAGGTCGACTATTTCGTCGCGGGCGTCGGCACCGGCGGCACGATCACCGGCGTGGGCAAATTTTTGAAGTCGAAGGATGCTTCGATCAAGGTCGTGGCCGTCGAGCCGAAGACCTCCGCCGTTCTGTCCACCGGCGTGGCCGGCCCGCACAAGATTCAGGGCATCGGCGCGGGCTTCGTCCCCGACGTGCTGGACACCACGGTCTATGACGAGATCATCCCGGTCGAGAACGAAGATGCGTTTGACACCGGCAAGCTCGTCGGCCGGTCCGAGGGCGTCCTTGTCGGCATTTCCTCCGGCGCGGCCCTGTGGGCGGCCATCGAGGTGGCCAAGCGGCCCGAGAACGAGGGCAAGAACATCGTCGTCCTCCTGCCCGATACCGGCGACCGCTATCTGTCCACGCCGCTGTTTGCCGACTGAATCGCAAAATAATCTCAAATTGGTACTGTCATTTGCCGCTATTTGTGTTAAAATAGCGGCAAATGATTTTATATGGAGCAAACCATGGCTTACCAGAGAATTTTGACCATTCAGGATATTTCGTGCGTCGGGCAGTGCTCGCTGACCGTCGCACTGCCGATTTTGTCTGCCTGCGGGCACGAGACGGCGGCACTGCCGACGGCGGTGCTCTCGACGCACACCGGGCGCTTTCAGGGCTACACCTTCCGCGATCTGACGGACGACATCCCCGGCATCTGCGCGCATTGGGAACGCGAGGGACTGGACTTTTCGGCGGTCTACACCGGCTATCTCGCCTCCGCGCGGCAGATCGCGCTCGTGCAGGACGTGATCCGGTCGCGGCTGCGGCCGGGCGGCGTTTTGATCGTCGACCCGGCGATGGCAGATGATGGGAGGCTTTACAGCGGCTTCGGCACGGACGTCGTCGACGCGATGCGGACACTCTGCGCCGAGGCGGACTATATTCTTCCAAATGTAACGGAGGCCGCGCTGCTGGCCGGGCTGCCGTACCCCGAGCAGGCCGGCAGCGCATCTGAGCAGATCGACTGCGCATACGCTGAGCGGCTCGCAGCGGGCGCGGCAGCGCATGCCGAACAGACCGTTCTGCTGACAGGCGTGAGCTTCGAGCCGGGAAAAACTGGTGTTTTTCTCTGGAGAGATGGAAAAAGCTGCTATTATGCCCATGAAAAATCGCCCTGCGGCGGCTATGGCACAGGCGACGTCTTTGCATCGGCTTTTACCGGTACACTACTGAACGGACGCACAGCGGAGCGCGCAGCGCGGCTTGCAGCGGACTATACGGCGCGCTGTGCAGCGCGCACGGCGCAGGACCCGGCGCACTGGTACGGATTGGAATTTGAACCGGAGCTGCCATGGCTCATCCGGAGATTGGAGGATCGGGAATGAAGGTATTGGTCGCGATGAGCGGCGGTGTCGATTCGAGTGTCGCCGCCCAGCTTCTGACCGGGCAGGGCCACACCTGCATCGGCTGCACGATGAAGCTCTACGGCAACGAGGACGCGGGACTCTCGAAGGGGCACACCTGCTGCTCGCTCGACGATGTGGAGGACGCGCGGAGCGTGGCCTACCGGCTCGGGATGCCGTATTATGTGTTCAATTTCGCGGACGATTTCCGCGACAAGGTCATCCGCCGCTTCGCCGAGAGCTATGAGGCCGGGCGGACGCCGAACCCCTGCATCGACTGCAACCGGTTCATGAAATTTGACCGGCTCTATGAGCGGGCAAAGATCCTTGGCTGCGACCATGTCGCGACCGGGCACTATGCGCGGATCGAGGAGCGGGACGGGAAATTCGTCCTGAAAAAGGCGCTCGACCCGGCCAAGGATCAGAGCTACGTGCTCTACACGATGACGCAGGAGCAGCTGGCGCATACACTGTTCCCGCTGGGCGGCTATTCGAAGCCGGAGGCGCGGAAGCTCGCGGAGGACGGCGGACTGGTCAACGCGGAAAAGCCCGACAGCCAGGACATCTGCTTCGCGCCGGACGGCGACTATGCCGCCGCCATCGAGCGCTACACCGGCAAAAAGCCGCAGCCGGGCAACTTTGTCGACGCGGACGGCAACGTCCTCGGGC
Organism: uncultured Eubacteriales bacterium; assembly: GCA_900553545.1. Classification (GTDB taxonomy): domain Bacteria; phylum Bacillota; class Clostridia; order Oscillospirales; family Oscillospiraceae; genus CAG-170. Next base: position 3,218 of record USDP01000162.1, read on the forward strand.
AGCACAAGGGCATCATCCACTACACGATCGGGCAGCACCGGGGCCTCGGCCTCGGGCAGAACGAGCGGGCCTACGTGTGTAAAATTTGTCCGGCGGACAACACGGTCGTCCTCGGGCCGTCGGAGGCGCTGTTCCGCCGGGACGCGGCGGCGGCGGATGTGAACTGGATCTCGGGGCAAGCGCCGGACGTCCCCATCCGCTGCTGCGCGAAGGTGCGCTACCGCCAGACGGAGCAGCCGGCCACGGTCACACCGCGGCCGGACGGCGGCGCGGACATCCTCTTTGACGAGCCGCAGCGCGCCATCACGCCGGGGCAGGCCGCGGTGTTCTACGACGGCGACGTCGTCCTCGGCGGCGGGGTGCTGGAATAATGACAAAAGGGCAGGAGAAATCCTGCCCTTGTTTTTTTGGTGATGGAATTGGGGGTTCGTGCGGTAGAATTCGTAGGGTCGGGCGTTGCCCGCCCATCGACCTCTCCGTCATTTGCTTCGCAAATGCCACCTCCCCTTACGAAGGGGAGG
>USDP01000163.1 GCA_900553545.1 uncultured Eubacteriales bacterium
AGACCAGATGGCGGCAGCTCCGCGCCAGCGCGAGCAGCTCCTGCGCGCTCCGCGCGCCCGCATCTTTGTCCATCGTTCCGTCCGGGCGGAACATCTCGTTGGCAAGCAGGGCCGTCGCGCTGTCAAAGAGCACAGTTGCATCCGCCGGGAGACGGTCAAACGCGGCGGGCAGATCGCGCGCGGCCTCGAGCGTTTCAAATCCCCATCCCTCGCGGTCGCGCAGATGGTTTTCAATGCGGGCACGATCCTCGCCGTCCACCGGCTCCATCGTCGCCCAGTAGACCAGCGGCCCGCCCAGACTGCGGCAGAGCTGCTGCGCCAGATGGCTCTTGCCGCTCTTGCTGCCGCCGATGAGTAAATACGTCATGGCCTCGCCACCGTAAAGGCGTCCGTTTTGCGGATCTCGTCCAGATATCCGTCGTGGATGGACGCCTCTTCGAACGTCGCCATCTCGCAGAGCACGGCGCAGGCCGCTTTCATGATCTGGAACATCAGCGGGCAGCCGCTGCCTTCGCCAAGGCGCATCTCCAGCAGCAGACACGGCTCCTGCCGCAGCTCTTCCGCCGTGATGCGGTAGCCGATCTCATAGGAGGCGTGCGATAAAAACAGATAATCCCGTGCCGCCGGGCAGAGGCGCACCGCGCAGAGCGCCGCGACGATCGAGATGAACCCATCCACCACGGCAGGGATGTGCTCCGCCGCGCAGCCGAGATACGCGCCGGTCATCGCCGCGAGATCGAGTCCGCCAACCTTGGTCAGCACGTCGATTGGATCGTTTGCGTCCGGGCGGTGCAGCGCAAGCGCCGCTTCAATCACGGCGAGCTTTTTTTGATACCCCTCGTCGGTCAAGCCGCCGCCGCGCCCTGTCACATCTGCGACGGACGCGCCCGTCAGCGCGCAGAGCACAGCGGAGGATGTGGTCGTGTTGCCGATGCCCATTTCGCCGATGCCGACGGCGGTCAGTCCTGCGGCCTTCGCCTCGCGCACCGTCTCAATGCCGACCCAAATGGCCTGCACCGCCTCGCTTCGCAGCATGGCGGGCTTCTGTGCGAAGTTTTCCGTGCCGTGCCGGATCTTCCGGTCGCGCACGGCGGGGCAGTGCGTGTCGGTCAAAATCCCAACGTCGGTGACGATCACTTCGTCGCCAAAGAACCGGGCCAGCGTGGACATGCCGGTCAGGCCGCGCGTCATGTTGACGGCCTGTTCGCGCGTGACAGACTGCGGCGTGCAGCTGACGCCCTCGGCGCAGACGCCGTTGTCCGCTGCGAAGACGAGCACGCCGGTGCGCCCGAGCGTGGGCCGCTCTGTGCCGAAGATGCCCGCGAGGCGGACGGAAATGTCCTCCAGCCGCCCGAGGCTGTGGGGCGGCTTGGCAAGGCTTGCCTGCCGGACCTCGGCGGCGCACATCGCCGCGCCGTCCGCGGGGGTGATGGTGTTCAAAAGTTCAAAAAGCTGCTGTTCCGTCATGGGTTTGCCTTTCTCAAAGCCAGCCGTTCGCTTGCAGATATTGCAGCGACGGCAGAATGTCCTGATTTTCTAATGTGATGGTGATATCCGGGTGCGCCGCGAGCGCGGCGAGGATCGGCGCAAAGTCGATTGTTCCAGCGCCGAGCGGCAGATGTTCGTCCAGTGCGCCGTGGTTGTCGTGCAGGTGGACGTGCCGCAGATCCGGCAGCATCGGCGCGAGCCAGTCGGCCGGCGGCGTCTTGCTGACGACCGTGTTGGCATGTCCAACGTCGAGGCAGAGGCCGAGTCGCGGATCATCCACGCCGCGCGCAATCTCGACCAGCATCTCCGGACCCGGCTCCATCACGTTTTCCACCGCGAGAAGCAGATCGTCCGGCGCGTCGGCCAAAAACTCTTTCCAGAAGCAAATCGACTGCTCGACGTACCACTCCGGGAAGTAGACATACGGGATAAAACCGCCGTGGACGACGATCCGCCGCACGCCGAGCCGCGCGGCCAGCGCCGTCGTCTGCCGGAAGCGGGCCATCGCGTTGGCGCGCACGTTCGGGTCGATGGCGCAGGGGATCAGCTCGGCAAACGGCGCATGCAGCCAGAGCGAGCCAATTTCCTCACATTCCGCCTCCACGCGGGAAAACGCCGCCGCATCCTCCAGCATCGGCGCATAGCTGAACGCGGTGATCTCATATCCGCAGTGATATTCCTTCGCCAGCCGGGCTGCGCGGGCAGCCATGCCCGAAATATGGACTTGATCGGAACGCTTCGGGGTCGGCATGAAAAATCCCTCCTTCACGCGGCATCCGGGCAGGAATCGATTTCCAGTGTGTCATATAAGAAATCAGATAGGTCTGTGCAAAAAGAGAATTTCACATTGCTGCGGAATCTGATATAATAACCATAGAAGGCTGCGCCCGCCGAGATGGGAACGGCGGCGGTGCAATCCTCACGCTTATGTATCCTCTATGCAGCCAGGCGGAACAGGCTCCGCCGGCGCGCCCGGGATCTGCTGTTTGGGAACCAGCGGATTCCGGGTGTTTTTATATGGGCAGCACCACGCGATTATGTCGGCGCGCATTGGCGGATCTTTTCCGCCAATGCTGCGGTTTGAAACACTTGAAATACACAAAGTATGTCTGCGTGTTTCAAACCTTGCCTTGACAAAAAATCTCTCGCCCAATCTGCTTGCCAAATTGGGTGGTGTTGCCTTTGTCAGCTGACGCTTATGGACAACGCCGCATGATTGCGTCAGCGCGCTTCGACGGATCTTTTTCACACCGCCGGGCACATTTTCAGTTTTCAGATACACCCTAGGATAACACAGAGCTGGCAGATTTTCAAGGTGCAGCTATGAAATGACGGATTGCGAAAAACAGGAAACTGTGGTACAATACCAATATCTATGGATTTTCATTGGATCAACTATAAATTAAGATAAAGAGGGTTTCACCATGGACGCGAAAAAACGCATTTTTTCCGGTATTCAGCCGAGCGGCGATCTGACGCTTGGCTCCTATATGGGCGCGATCAAAAACTGGGTCGCCCTTCAGGACGAATATGACTGCATCTATTGCATCGTCGACATGCACGCAATCACGGTCCGGCAGGTTCCGGCCGACCTTCGCCGCCGCAGCCTCGAGCAGCTGGCGCAGTATATTGCCTGCGGACTCGATCCGCAGAAGAACATCATGTTCATCCAGTCGCATGTGCCCGCACACGCAGAGCTTTCCTGGGTGCTCGGCTGCTACACGCAGTTCGGCGAGCTGAGCCGCATGACGCAGTTCAAGATGAAATCGCAGCAGCACGCCGACAACATCACCGCGGGCCTCTTCACCTATCCGGTGCTGATGGCGGCGGACATTCTGGTCTATCAGGCGGATCTTGTCCCGGTCGGCGAGGATCAGAAGCAGCACGTCGAGCTTTGCCGCGACATTGCCACGCGCTTCAATAATTCCTTCCCCGACACGTTCACACTGCCCGAGCCATTCATCCCCAAGATGGGCGCGCGCATCATGAGTCTCGGCAACCCCGAAAATAAAATGTCGAAGTCCGATCCCGACGGCTGCGTCTTCCTGATGGACCGTCCGGAGGATATCATGCGCAAATTCAAGCGCGCCGTGACCGACTGCGAGACGGCGGTCAAGTATGACATGATCAACAAGAAGGGCATCTCCAACCTGCTGACCGTCTACTGCGCAGCCACGGGCAAGACCATCGCCGAGGCCGAGGCCGAATTT
>USDP01000164.1 GCA_900553545.1 uncultured Eubacteriales bacterium
GGTGGACAGGAAAGTGACAATGAACGAAGCCATTCAGGTCTGTGACCTGCATTACAGTTATCAGGATGCGGAAGAAGACCGCGAGCATGTTGTGTTCGACGGGCTGAACCTCACCATCGAGGCGGGTAGCTTTGTCGCCGTGCTTGGCCACAACGGCTGCGGCAAATCGACGCTCGCCAAGCATTTCAACGCGATCCTGCTGCCTGCGGGCGGCAGCGTCACGGTCTACGGCATGGACACGAAGGATGAGGAACTGCTGCTGGCGATCCGCCAGGCGGTGGGCATGGTGTTCCAGAACCCGGACAACCAGATCGTCTCGAACGTCGTCGAAGAGGATGTCGCCTTTGCGCCGGAAAATCTCGGCGTGCCGAGCGATGAGATCCAGCGGCGCGTGGATGCGGCGCTGAAGACCGTGGGCATGTATGAATACCGCGCGCATGCGCCGCAGCTGCTGTCCGGCGGACAGAAGCAGCGCGTGGCGATCGCAGGTGTACTCGCGATGAAGCCGAAGTGCATCGTCCTCGACGAGCCGACCGCGATGCTCGATCCGCAGGGCCGCCGCGAGGTCATCGAGACCGTCGAGCGGCTGAACCGCGAAGAGGGCATGACCGTCGTGCTCATCACGCACCACATGGACGAGGCGACCCATGCCGGGCGCGTCGTCGCGATGAACGACGGGAAGATCGTCGCCGACGGGACGCCGGCAGAGGTCTTTTCCCAGGTCGAGCTGCTGCGGAGCGTGGGACTCAGCGTCCCGGAAACGACCGAGCTGCTCTATGCGCTCCGCGCGGACGGATTCGATCTGCCGCTGGATGCGCTCTCCATCGACCAATGTGCGCAGGCACTTTATGATCGGATAAAGGCCTGACCCTGACATTCGGAGGAAACCATTTTGACTCCTATACTAGAGATACAGAATCTGTCCCACGTCTACAGCGCGGACACCCCGTTTGAGCGTGCGGCGCTCCGGGATGTGAGTTTGTCCATCCAGCGCGGGGAATTTGTGGGACTGATCGGACACACCGGATCGGGCAAATCGACCCTGATCCAGCATTTCAACGGGCTTCTGAAGCCGACGTCGGGCCGCGTGCTCTTCGACGGCGAGGATATCTGGAAAGACGTGAAGTTTACGCGCGAGATCCGCTTCAAGGTCGGCCTCGTGTTCCAGTATCCGGAGCATCAGCTTTTTGAGGAAACCGTTTATCAGGACATTTCGTTCGGCCCGAAAAACATGGGCCTGTCCGAGGAAGAGATCCGCGCACGCGTCGAACGGGCGGCGCAGTTCGTTGGCATTACGGACGCCGAGCTGCAGAAATCGCCGTTTGACCTGTCCGGCGGACAGAAGCGCCGCGCGGCCATCGCGGGCGTGATCGCGATGGAGCCGGATGTGCTGATCCTGGACGAGCCGACGGCGGGACTCGACCCGCGCGGCCGCGAGAGCATTTTGCAGAATATCCGCGACTATCAGGCCGCGCAGCATGCTGCGGTCGTGATGGTCAGCCACTCGATGGAGGAGATCGCGTCGAACGTTGACCGGCTGCTCGTCATGAACCACGGGCAGAACGTCATGAACGGGACGCCGGCAGAGGTCTTCTCCCACGCGGAGGAGCTGGTGGAGATGGGCCTCGCCATTCCAAAGATGACGCAGCTGTTCCTCGCGCTGAAGCGGCGAGGCGTGCCGGTGGATACGTCGGTATTTTCGGTGGAGCAGGCGCGGCAGGCGCTGCGGCCGCTGCTGAAAGGGGGGCGCGGCGTATGCTGAAAGATGTAACGCTGGGGCAGTATTTCCCAGGACAGACCCCCATCCACAAGCTCGATCCGCGGACGAAGCTGGTCTTCGTGATCCTCTATATCGTGGTGCTGTTCCTCGCAAAATGGTTCGTGTCGTATCTGCTGGTGGCGGCGTTTCTGGGTGCGGTGATCTGGATCTCGAAGATCCATCTGTCCGTCATCTTCAAGAGCCTCAAGCCGCTGCTGCTGATCATCATTCTGACGGCGGTTCTGAACCTCTTTTATTCCAGCGGCGAGCCGATCGTGAAGTTCTGGATCTTCAAGATCACGAAAGAGGGCATCTTCAACGCGGTGTTTATGGCGCTGCGGATCATGCTGCTCGTGGCGGGGACTTTTATGTTAACCTATACAACCTCACCGATCTCGCTGACGGACGGGCTGGAGAGCCTGCTCAGTCCGCTCAAGAAGATCAAGCTGCCGGTGCATGAGCTGGCGATGATGATGTGCATCGCGCTGCGCTTCATCCCGACGCTCATCGAGGAGACGGACAAGATCATGTCGGCGCAGAAGGCGCGTGGCGCGGACTTCGAGTCCGGCAATCTGATCGCGCGGGCGAAGGCGCTCGTGCCGATCCTCGTGCCGCTGTTCATCAGCGCGTTCCGCCGGGCGGACGAACTGGCGACGGCGATGGAGTGCCGCTGCTACCACGGCGGCGAGGGCCGCACGCGGCTGCACCAGCTGAAGTACGAAAAGAGGGACTATATCGCATTCGGCGTCGGCGCTGCATTTTTGGCCGCGATGATCGTTTTGCGGCAGTTTGGACTGTAAGGATGTTTGAAAAATGCGGAATGTCGCAATCACATTAAAATATCTCGGCACGGCGTATCACGGCTGGCAGGTGCAGAAGACGCAGGTGACGGTCGGTGAGACGGTGGAAAAGGCTGTGGCGATGGTGGTGGGCCATCCGGTGCATGTGACCGGCTGCGGACGGACGGATGCGGGCGTCCATGCGCGCGTCTATATCGCCAACTTCCGCACGACATCGCGCATCCCGGTCGACCGGCTGCCCTATGCACTCAACACACATCTGCCGCTTGACATCGTGGTAACGGACGCGCGCGAAGTGCCCGAGGGGTTCAACGCCATCGGCTCATGCGTGAAAAAAGAATATACCTATCTGATTTACAACTCGGCGATCAAAGATCCGTTTTATGTCAACCGCGCGTGGTTCTACCCGAAGCATCTGGACGAAAAGGTCATGCAGCTGGCGGGTAGCCAGTTTGTCGGAACGCACGACTTCGCTGCCGTCCGCTCGGTCGGCACGGAGGTCAAATCCACGGTGCGGACGGTCTACTATTACGAGGTCGCGCGTGAGGGCGACATCATTTCGCTGCGTGTCTGCGCAAACGGCTTTCTCTACAACATGGCGCGGGCCATGGCCGGGACGGTCGTCTACGCGGCGGAAGGGAAGTTCCCGCCGGAATCGGTGGCGGAAATTCTGGAGCGCGGCGACCGCAAGGCCGCAGGGCCGACGGTCCCGCCCGGCGGACTTTACATGACACAGCTCTGGTATGACGATGGAGAGGTTTCGTTCCATGTCGGATAATGTGACCAATTTGAATGAAAAACAGAAAAAATGGCCCGTCCGGCGGATCATTCTGTTCGCCGTGCTGGTGCTCGTGGTGTGTTTGGGCGTGGCGGCTTATGTGTTCCGCGACAGCCTGAATCTCGACGCGGCGCGGCGCTTCGTCCGCTATCTGAACGTGTCGGGCGGCGGGACGGACGGACAGTTCCTCTTCGACGCGGGCAACGCGAACCAGTATGCCGACTTTGACGGCGGCCTCGCCGTCGCCGGGGCGACCGGCATCTCGACCTATGAGGCGGACGGCAGTGAATTCACCGTGGTGCAGGAAAAGCTGACCACGCCGGCTATCG
>USDP01000165.1 GCA_900553545.1 uncultured Eubacteriales bacterium
GATCGAATCCGTAGGGGCGGGCATTGCCCGCCCGCAAAGGCTCCATAAAATCCGCGGGCTTTCTTTTTGCCGCGCCATGTTGTATAATGGCAGCAGTACATACATGGAGATGAAGTTGCTTTGTGGGCAAAGAAGCAGAGTAAGACAGAACTATTCGAGACGACGCCGGTCTTTCAGGCGCTGACAATTATGGCCGTGCCGACGATCATCAGCCAGCTGATCGTGCTGATCTACAATCTGGCCGACACCTGGTTCATCGGCCAGACCGATGACCCCTACATGGTCGCGGCGGCGGCACTGGTGTCCACGGTGTTTCTGATGATCACCGGCCTTTCCAACCTCTTCGGCGTGGGCGGCGGCAATCTGGTCGTGCAGCTGCTCGGCCGCCGGCAGGAGGACGAGGCGCGCCGCGCCGCGTCGCTCAGCCTCGTGATGGCCGCAGGGAGCGCACTGCTCTTCTCCCTGCTCTGCCTTGCGTTCATGGATCCGCTGCTCTATCTGCTCGGCGCGAGCGAAAATACGATCGGCTACGCGCGGCAGTATCTCATTCCCGTCGTCATCATCGGCGCGCTGCCGACGCTGCTGGCCAACACGATGAGCACGATGCTCCGCAACGTCGGCTATTCGAAGGAGGCCGGCTTTGGCGTGAGCCTCGGCGGCCTTCTGAACGTCGGACTCGACCCGCTGTTCATGTTCGTCCTCCTGCCAAAAGGATACGAAGTCCTCGGTGCCGCACTGGCGACGCTGCTGTCCAACCTCGTCTCGTTCGTCTATTTCATCGTCGTCTACCAGAAGGTCCGGAGCAAGACCGTTCTGGCCCTCCCGCGCCGCATCGAGCGTGTACAAAAAAGCTCCATGCGGGCCATCTTCTCCGTCGGCGTACCCGCGGCGCTGAGCCTCCTGCTCTACGACCTGACGAACATCATCATCAACAAGCTCTCCTCCGGCCACGGCGACATCGAGCTGGCCGCAATGGGCATCATTCTGAAGGTCGAGCGCCTGCCGCTGAACATCTGCGTGGGCATCTGTCTGGCCATGATGCCGCTCGTCGCGTACAATTTTGCCTCCGGCGACCGGCAGCGGATGCTGGCCTTTTTCCGCATCTCCCGCCGCGCCGGGCTGGCCGTGGCGGCGGTGTGCATCGCGTTCTACTGGCCCCTCGCGCCGCAGATCATGCACGCTTTCATCCACGACGATCAGACCGTCGCCCTCGGCACGGTCTATCTCCGGGCGCGCTGCTTCGCGCCGATCATGATGTTCCTCTGCTTCCATATGGTACACTATATGCAGGCCCTCGGCAAGGGCGGCGTCTCGCTGGCCCTCGCCGCCATCCGGCAGCTGGGCATGAACATCCCGCTGCTCCTCCTCCTCGATCACTTCTTCGGCATGACCGGCATCATCTGGACGCAGGTGACCGCCGACGCGCTGACAGCCGTGATCTCCTATCTCATCTACGCGCACGTCAAGCGCGGACTGGAGGTGCTCGATGGCACGAAAACAGAATCGACGTAAAGCCTCCCCCGCCGCCGCCATTTTTACCGTGCTGGTGCTGGCGGCGCTGTTCGTCTGGCGGATGCTCGGCAGCCCGGAGGACGGCAAAACGCAGATCACACTGCCAAACGGCGAGCTGCACGTCTGGTTCCTCGATGTGGGGCAGGCGGATTCCAGTCTGCTCGTCTGTGATGGACAGGCCATGCTCATCGACGGCGGCAACGGCGACGACGCGAGCTATGTCGTCGCCAGCCTCGAGCAGCACGGCGTCACGTCGCTGGACTATGTCATCAACACGCATTGTGACGAAGATCACGTCGGCGGCCTCGCGGGCGTGCTGGCGAAGTTCCCGGCGGAGCACGTCTGGTCGAGCACCGCGGAATATGGCACGAAGGCGTTTTCCAACTTTGTGAAATACGCGAACGAGCAGGGCCGCGCCATCGAAATTCCATCCCCCGGAGACACATTTACGCTCGGCGAGGCGGAGATCACCGTGCTCGGCCCGCTGCGCGACTATGAAAACAACAATGAAAACTCCATTGTCCTGCGCGTCGACTACGGCGAGACAAGCTTCCTCTTCACCGGAGACATGGGCATCACGGCGGAGGACGAGCTGGTCGAATCCGGCGCGCGGCTGGACGCGACGGTCCTCAAGGTCGGGCATCACGGCAGCGCCGGATCGACGGGCTATGTCTTCCTGCGCGAGGTCATGCCGGACTACGCCGTCATCTCCGTCGGCACGGACAACTCCTACGGCCACCCGACCGAGGCAGCGCTCAGCCGTCTGCGGGACGCGGACGCACAGGTCTTCCGCACCGACCTGCAAGGCGTCATCCACGCGGTCAGCGACGGGCGGAGCGTCACGTTCGAGACCGAGCGCAGCGCGACGGAAGCGCAGTTGAATCCTACGATTCACGACGCCGCCGAGACCTACATCGGCAACGTCAATTCGCAGATCTTCCACGTCTCGACCTGTCACAGCTGTCCGTCGGAGAAGAACGCCGTGCGCTTCGCCTCCGTCTGGGACGCGATGGCACAGGGGTATCGCGCCCATAGCTGCGTCGACTAAAATCCTGCCCCATCCCCGCTCTGCCGCACTTCGTTCATGTTTGCAGGGGCAGCCATTGGTCGCCCGCCTCCCTCGATCTTCCGCTGTACTTCGCTTGTGTCCGTAGGGACGACCATCGGTCGCCCGCAAAGGCCCCCTCTATCAAGAGGGGGCCTTTGGGCTTCCTGTCTTTTCTTTTATCCCAACAACAGCTTCTGCAATTCCTCCGGCGTCTCCAGCAGCGCGTCCGCGCCCTGTTCCGCCAGCACCGTGCGCGGCCTGTAGCCCCAACAGGCGCCGAGCGCCCAAAAGCCAAGCGCCGACGCAAAGGCCATATCCGTATCGCCGTCGCCGATGAAGGCGATCTGCTCCGGCGTCAGCCCCAATTCGCACAGCATCAGCTTGCCGGACTCCGGTGCGGGCTTCAGCGGCCGGACGCCGTTGTTGCCCCAGATGAAGCGGAACGGCACCTCCGGAAAATAGTGCGCCATGACGCGCCTGGCCGTCGCCTCCGTCTTGTTCGTCACCATGCCGAGCATGATCCTCCGGGCCGCCAGCCCGTGCAGCAGCTCCGGCACACCGTCATAGACCTGCGTCAACCCGGTGCAGTGCTCCCGGTAATAATCCCGGCCATAGTCGCGCAGCGCCAGGATCGTCTCCTCGTCCGTTCCGGCGGGCGCGGCCCGGCGATAGAGCATCAGCAGCCCGTTTCCGATGAAGCCCTGGTAGGCTTCCAGCGGATGCTGCGGAAAGCCAAAATGCGCCAGTGTCACATTCGCCGCCGTGCCGAGATCGCGCACCGTGTCAAGCAGTGTGCCGTCCAGGTCAAAGACCGCCGCGCGGAGCTGCGCGCGGTCAAATTGTTTCATTTTTTCCGTCAAAAGTTCCATAGCACTCCCCTGTTCTGTCCGTTTATTTCGCGTACAGCAGACCGACAAGCCAGTTGAGCAGCCTGCACGGCAAGATCCGCGAGAGGACGTGGAAGAACTTGTATTGCAGGCCGATCGTGCGGATCGGCTTGCAGCTCTTCCGCATCGCCGTGTGCGCGACGAATGCCCCTGCCTGTTCCGGCGTCATGCCGTTCTGCTCGTCCTTTTCCATACCCGCGACGGAGCGCGCGATACG
>USDP01000166.1 GCA_900553545.1 uncultured Eubacteriales bacterium
TTAAAGGCAGAGGTCTTTGCCGCGCTGGACGATCTGGTGTCCGAGGTCGAGATCCGCGATCTTGGCGTCCCACTGGGGAGCCTGTTTCTGCCGTCATTCTTTGCCGGACGTGGGCTGCGCCTGCCCGTGAAGGTCGTCACGCTGAATATGACGAATGCGGACTTTTATTCGAGCTTCACCGACTGTGGCATCAACCAGAGTCTACAGAAAATCTGGATCACATTTTCCGTGAACATCACGTTCCTGACGCCCGCCGGGATGCAGGCCACGGACGTCACAAGCGACGTCATTCTGGCCGAGACAGTCATCGTCGGCAGCGTGCCGGAGACGTTTTTACAACTAAACTGACGAGAGGGGAGTTTTTATGGACCCCAGACAGGAGATCGAACAGCTCACGCGCGAGCTGGAATACCACAACCGGCAATATTACGTGCTGGACGACCCGAAGATCGACGACTATACCTACGACCACATGCTCCGCCGCTTGGAGGATCTGGAGAAGGAATATCCGCAGTACGCCTCGCCAACCAGCCCCACGCGGCGCGTCGGCGGCGAGGCGATCAGCGCGTTCCAGAAGGTGCAGCATGCCGTGCCGCTCGAGAGCTTACAGGATGTGTTTTCACTCGACGAGCTGCGCGAATTTGATGCGCGCGTCCGCGCGGAGGAGCCGGAGGCGGAATATTCGGTCGAGCCGAAGGTCGACGGGCTTTCCGTGGCGCTGGAGTACCTTGACGGCGTCTTTGCGCGCGGCGCCACGCGCGGAGACGGACTCATCGGCGAGGACGTGACGGAAAACCTCAAGACCATCCACTCCATCCCGATGCGGCTTGAGGGTGCGCCGTCCCGGCTTATCGTGCGGGGCGAGGTGTTCATGCCGCGCGCATCGTTCGAGGCGCTGAACGCGCAGCAGGAGCAAGCAGGGAAGCCCCTCTTCGCCAATCCGCGCAACGCCGCGGCGGGTTCGCTGCGGCAGCTCGACCCGAAAATCGCGGCCAAGCGCCGGCTGGACATTCTGGTCTTCAACCTACAGCTTGCCGAGGGACGCACATTCCGGACGCACAGCGAGACGCTGGATTATCTGCGAAGCCTCGGCTTCAAGGTCATCCCGTACACGCTCTGCCGCGATATGGACCGGGCCGGGGCGCTCATCGAGGATCTCAACGAGACGCGCTATACGCTCTCCTACGACATCGACGGCGCGGTCATGAAGCTGAACGACCTCGCCGCGCGCGAACGCATGGGCAGCACGGCGAAGTTCCCGCGCTGGGCCGCAGCGTTCAAATATCCGCCGGAGATCAAGTCGACCGTGCTGGAGGATATTGTGGTACAGGTTGGGCGGACAGGCGTCCTGACGCCGCGCGCCATCGTTGCGCCGGTGCATCTGGCCGGGACGACGGTCACAGCCGCGACGCTCCACAATCAGGATTTCATCACGGAAAAGGACATCCGCATCGGTGACACGGTCAAGATCCGGAAGGCAGGGGAGATCATCCCCGAAATTCTTGAGGTCGAGCTGGACAAGCGCCCGGCGGATGCTGTGCCCTACCAGCTGCCTAGCCGCTGCCCGGTCTGCGGCGCGCCGGTCGTGCGCGACGAGGACGGCGTGGCGCTCCGCTGCACGGGCGCGGAATGTCCCGCGCAGCTCAGCCGCAATCTGACGCATTTTGTCTCGCGCGAGGCCATGAACATCGACGGTCTCGGCAGCGCGATCATTGACACGCTCATCGAGCAGAAGATGATCGCGAATCCCGCCGATCTCTACAGCCTGGATTTTGAAGCGTTTGCGGCGCTGCCCGGACAGGGCGAAAAGTCGGCAGAGAACCTGCGAAAGGCCATCGAGGCCAGCAAAGGCAACGACCTCTCGCGGCTGCTCTGCGCGTTTGGCATCCGGCAGGTGGGATCAAAGGCAGCCAAGGTGCTGGCGATGACGTTCGGCTCGCTTGATGCGCTGATGGCGGCAACGGAGGAGGAGCTGACCGAGATCCGCGACATCGGACAGACCACGGCGGAGAGCATCCGCGACTGGTTCGCCGATCCGCAGTCGCAGGATCTCATCGCGCGGCTGCGCGCGGCGGGCGTCAATTTCGCGTCGCAGAAGCAGGTGACAGACACGCGCTTCGCGGGCAAGACCTTTGTGCTGACCGGCGCATTGAGCCTCTTCACTCGTGAAGAAGCCACGGAGAAGATCGAATCCTTCGGCGGCAAGGCCGCGAGTTCCGTTTCCAAGAAGACAACCTACGTCGTCGCGGGCGAGAACGCGGGCAGCAAGCTGAAAAAGGCAAATGAGCTGGGCATCCCGGTTCTTTCCGAGCAGGAATTCCTGGACATGCTGAAGTAACTTAAAAGGCGGCGATCTGTCAGATCGCCGCCTTTTTGCACATTTTTCGCCGCGCATTCATAGAGTGGTTCAGGGTAAAAACCCAGTCGAATGACGAAAGGAGCTACTTACCTTGAACGATTTCATGAAATACGAGGGGCAGGAGACGGCCGCCGCGACCTGCGCCAACGGGCAGGGCAATCTGCCCGCCTGCGCGCCGCTGGCCAATCCGTATGTCCCGTTCCAGCTGCAAAATCCGGAGCGCTACAAGCCCGGCTGTGCCATCATCCGGGGGACGCTATTTCCGGGACTCGACCTGCCACTTGCCGGTCAGGAGAACACGCAGGAGCTGCGCCAGACTGCGCTCCACACCTTGCAGGAGCTTGGTTTCGCGATCAACGAGCTTGGACTCTATCTCGATACGCATCGCAGCGACAGCGACGCTGTGGAGCTTTACAATCAATATGTCGAGCTGTACGGCCATCAGCTTCAACAGCTGGAGCAGGATGGCACGGCGCTGACGCAGATGGAGTCCGCGATGAGCGGCACCTACAACTGGCCCGACGATCCGTGGCCTTGGGATTACGAGCAGGAGGATTGAGCCATGTTTGTGTATGAGAAAAAGCTGCAATACCCGGTGAAGATCGCGAATGTGAACCCTCAGCTTGCGTCGATCATCATTTCGCAATATGGTGGGCCTGACGGTGAACTTGGTGCGTCGCTGCGCTATCTCAGCCAGCGCTATTCCATGCCATACCCGGAACTCAAGGGTCTGCTGACCGATATCGGCACGGAAGAGCTGGGCCATCTGGAGATGGTCGGCACGATCGTCCATCAGCTGACGCGCAGGCTCAGCGAGGAGCAGATGCGCGAGGGCGGCTTCGACGCCTACTTCGTCGATCACACGGCGGGCGTCTATCCGCAGGCCGCATCCGGCACACCGTGGAACGCGGCGAGTATGGCCGTCAAGGGTGACCCGATGGCCGACCTCGTAGAGGATCTGGCAGCAGATGCTGCAACCATGTAAACACAACCGACGCTTGAAAGCATTGAAACTACTGGCTTTTTTGATGGCGCAAGGTTTTTCATGCTGCGATGGCGTAAAGACAACATCATAAAAAATGGGACAAGCTGCTTCAAAAATAAGCATAGAAACGCACGATTTGAAAAATCAAATCGCGCGTTTCTGTGCTTATCAGAGAATAGAACACAGCAAAGGAGGCAGAGTATGGCGCAAGTTTTTGTATCAGATTATTTCTATGGCGACGAATCAAAGGAGTTCAGCTACTTCCGCATCCCCCGCCTGCTGATTACGCAC
>USDP01000167.1 GCA_900553545.1 uncultured Eubacteriales bacterium
GGCGGCCTCCTGATAGGCCAGCAGAGGCTTCACGGCCTCGTCCGGGAAGCGCCCTTCGCCGACCAGATTGCCGATTGTCGCCAGTGTTGGAACCCAGACCGTCCGGCTCTCTGCGAGCTGGTGCAGCGTCTCCTCTGTGAGATACGCCCCATGTTCGACGGAGTCGATCCCGGCGGCAATCGCCGCAGAAACTGCCGCGTCCCCGTTCGCATGCGCCATGACGGCAAAGCCTGCTTCATGCGCAATGTCTGTGATGGCCGCGACCTCATCCGCGGGCATCGGCGTATCGGTCAGTATGCCGTAGTGGTTGAAGTCCATCAGACCCGAGATCATGATTTTGATGAAGTGCCCGCCGCGCTCCTTGACCTCGCGCACCAGCGCACGGAACTCGTCGAGCGTCTCATATCCGCGGCCGATGAAGCTGCCGTAATGGCCGCGCTTGTAGATCGGGAAGCACGGCGTCCGGTAACAAATGCCGTACTCACCCGCGATCTTTGCTGCAAATTCGCCCGCGCCCCAGCGGTCGCCGCCGTCCCGCAAAAAATCAAAGCCGAGCGCCTGGTAGTTTTTCAGCGTTGCCCGGATGAACGCCTCGTCCGGCGCGGTCTTGTGCCGGGCGAGCGCCGCCTTCCAGTCGGAGCCGTCCAGCGCCATATGAATGTGACAGTCGCAGTGCATGCTTTTGCCTCTTTTCCTGCGTTTTCGCCCACATCATAGCAAATTTTCCTGCAAAAAGCAAGCACGCCCGATCCGGAGCGCAAAACGGCGGCAGCCTTCTTTCAAAGACTGCCGCCGGATGGAAAGGGATAAGCTTATTGATGGATGACCGTGCCGGTCTTGCCCGCGATGCCGTCGCGCGCCTTTTCCAGCAGCGTGATGAGGGCCTTGCGGCCGGGCTTCGACTCGGCAAATTTGACCGCCGCTTCGACCTTCGGCAGCATGGAACCGGGGGCGAACTGGCCTTCGGCGATGTACTTTCTGGCCTCTTCCGGCGTCAGCTCATCGAGGCCGCGCTGGTCGGGCTTGCCGAAGTTGACGGCGACCTTTTCGACCGCAGTGAGAATGATGAGCATGTCGGCGTCGAGCTGCTCGGCCATGCACTCGGACGCGAAGTCCTTGTCGATGACGGCGGGCACGCCCTTCAGGTGATATTTGTCCTCCCAGATGACCGGGATACCGCCGCCGCCGGCTGCAATGACGGCGTGTCCGTCGTTCATCAGGGCACGGATGGTGGCAATTTCAATAATTTCGGTCGGCTTCGGGCTAGCGACGACCTGACGCCAGCCGCGGCCCGCGTCCTCGGCCACATCGATGCCCTTCTCGGCGGCGAGCTTCTTGGCCTCTTCCTCGGTCATGAACGCGCCGATGGGCTTCGTCGGATGCTGGAACGCCGGATCCTTCGGGTCGACAGCGACCTGCGTCAGCACGGTCGCGACGTGGGTATGCGCGCCGCGGCGGTCAAGCTCTTCGCCGATGACGTTCTGCAGATCATAGCCGATATAGCCCTGACTCATGGCCACGCACATCGAAAGCGGCATGATGTCACTCTTGGCCTCCTGCTTGTGGTAGGCGGCGAAGGCGTTCTGGATCATGCCAACCTGCGGGCCGTTGCCATGGGCGATGACGACCTCGTGGCCGTCCTGAATGAGGTCGGCGATGGCCTTGGCCGTCACATGGACGGCATCCATCTGCTCATGCAGATTCTTGCCAAGGGCGTTGCCGCCCAGCGCAATGACGATACGTTTTCCCATAGTTAAAACCTCGTTGAAAGATCCAAGCGGGAGAGGTCTCCCGCCGGATCTATTTTTAGATTAGAATTTCAGCTCAGAAATTTTTTCTCTTGTCGTCGGCGGCGTCCAGCTCCATCAGGGCCTTGACCGGGTCCTTGACCTGGGCCAGGAAGATCATCGCGGCGATGATGTACGGCTTGTAGGAAGCCTGCTTGTAGAGCGGCACGAGGTAGCGGTCGAACACGGAGTTGTCAACCTCGCCCTCCGGGCAGGAAAGGCCGGAGATGTCGGCGGGCAGGCAGTGGAGATACAGGGCCTTGCCGTCCTTCGTGAGCTTCATCATCTCTTCGGAGCAGGTCCAGTCCTTGTGCTCGGCATTCTGCGCAAGCAGCTGCTTCTCCAGCTCGTCGATGCCCTTCTGGTCGCCCTTGACATACAGCTCAGAGCGCTTTTCCATCGCCTTAAACGGCGCCCAGGACTTCGGATAGACGATGTCGGCGTCCTTGAAGGCTTCGGCCATGGAGTTGGTCTTGTGGAACTTGGAGCCGTACTTCTCGCAGTTCTTGCGGGCGATCTCTTCGACCTCGGGGAACACGTCGTATCCTTCCGGATGGGCCAGCGTGACGTCCATGCCGAAGCGGGTGAACAGGCCGATGACGCCCTGCGGGACGGACAGCGGCTTGCCGTAGCTGGGGCTGTAAGCCCAGGTCATGGCGACCTTCTTGCCCTTCAGGTTCTCCACGCCGCCGAAGTAGTGGATGACGTGCAGCATATCGGCCATGCACTGCGTCGGGTGGTCGACGTCGCACTGCAAGTTGACGAGCGTCGGTCTCTGCTCAAGGATGCCGTCGCGGTAGCCTTCTTCGAGGGCGTCCATGAACGTCTTCTGATACTCGTGACCCTGATGGATGTACATGTCGTCGCGGATGCCGATGACGTCAGCCATGAAGGAGACCATGTTGGCCGTCTCGCGGACAGTCTCGCCGTGGGCGATCTGGGACTTCTTCTCGTCGAGATCCTGCGTGGTCAGGCCGAGGAAGTTGCACGCGGACGCGAAGGAGAAGCGGGTACGGGTGGAGTTGTCGCGGAAGATGGAGATGCCGAGGCCGGAGGTGAAGACCTTGGTGGACTTGTTGCGCTCGCGCAGGTCGCGCAGGGCGTCGGCCACGGTGAAGACCGCGTCGATTTCGTCGTCGGTCTTGTCCCAGGTCCAATAGAAGTCGGTCTTGTACATATTGTTGATGCGGAGCGTCTCAAGATGTCTCGCAAGTTCTACTGCTTTACTCATAATATTCTTTCTCTCCTTAGATGTATTTTATGATGATGCGGGCGGACAGGGTCGTCTGCCCATGCAAAGGGTTCGTGTGGATGGGTGGACAGAACCGTCCGCCCATTTTTTCAGATGTTACTTGATATCATTACCGGTCAGTTCCTGACGGAAGCTCGTGGCGGAGCCGTCCTTGTTCTCGGGCTTGTAGAGCATCGGAACAGCGGCATAAAGCGCGGCGCAGGTGACGAGATCCTGCTTCCAGGTGATCTCGTTCGGCGCATGGGCCTGAGACTCGGCGCCGGGGCCGAAGCCGACGCACGGGATGCCGTAGCGGCCCTGGATGGAGACGCCGTTGGTGGAGAACGTCCACTTGTCGGTCAGCGGGCGGCCTTCGCGCTTTTCTCTCGCGGTCTCGTCGGCCCACAGTCTCTTGTCGCCCCACAGCGCATGGTGCGCGTCGATGAGGGCCTGCACGTGCGGCGCAGATTCCTTGTTGATCCAGGTCGGGAAGAAGCACTCGGTCTCATAGACGTGGCCGGTCCACGCGGGACGGTCGTACATGTACATGGAGACCTTGACGTCCTTGGCGTACTTCTTGCAGGCGGGCAGATCCTCGATCTCCTTCAGGCAGG
>USDP01000168.1 GCA_900553545.1 uncultured Eubacteriales bacterium
AGACCTCGCTTTGCTCGGCCAAATGCCTGCGGGCATTCCGGGGCGCGGCTCTGATATGCCACCGGCATATCATTCACTCCCACGCCCCCGCTTCGCGGCCCCTTGATGCAATCAAGGGGAGCCTATCCGCTGCGGCGGGGAAGAAGAAAATAAATTTGGAAAGGAGGAGGGCGGATGCGGAAGCTGTGCTGGTTCGCGCTGGGGTTTGTGCTGGCGGTATTGGCAATGGTGCTCGTGCTGGGCGGGAGATTCTGGTGGCTCGGCGGGATCGCGGTGCTGCTGAGCGTGTTCGCGTTCCTCCTGCGGAGACCTTGGGCGCGGAGGGCGGCGATCACGCTGCTGGGACTCGGGTTCGGGATGCTCTGGTGCGGGCTGTATCAGGGCGTGTTTCTGCGTCCGCTTGCGGATGTGGATGGAAGCGTCGTTCCGGTGGAGGCCGTGGCGCTCGAGGCGCCGCGCGAGACGCGCTACGGCGGGAGCGTGCTGGTGCAGATGGAGCACGGCGGGCGGCGGTACCGGGCGGTGCTCTATTTTCAGGATCAGACCGTTCAGCCCCTCGAGGGTGCCGAGGCGGGCGACCACATTTCCTGCAATGCAAAACTGGTGCGCGGCGAGGAAAAGGACGACACGTACTATTCCGGAAAGGGCGTATGGCTCGTCGGAACGGTGAAGGGCGCGTGGACAGTGACGAAGGGCGGGAATTCGCCTGCAAGCTGGCCGGGGAAGCTCAGCGCAAAGCTCGGCGAGACGGCAGCGTGCATCTTCCCGGCGGATGTGGCGGGATTTCTGCGCGGCTTGCTGCTCGGTGCGCGGGATGGCATGGATTACGCGCAGCGAAACGAGCTGTCCATCGCGGGCATCTATCACGCGGTGGCCGTGAGCGGGATGCACGTGAGCATCCTGTTCGGCATGATTTTGATCCTTTGCGGCGGGAACCGGCGGCTGGCTGCGGCGATTGGATTGCCGGTTGTGGCGTTTTTCGTGGTGATGACGGGCGCGGCGGCGTCCAGCGTCCGGGCCGGGTGTATGCTGGCGCTGCTGATGCTCGCGCCGCTGGCCGGACGGGAGGACGACCCACCGACGTCGATTGCGGCGGTGCTGTTTGTGCTGTTGGTTGCGAATCCATGGGCGATTTTGGACATTGGGCTACAGCTCTCGTTCGCGTCGACGGCGGGTATTTTGCTGTTTTCGGGGAAAATTTATCGGTCGGTCCCGGTCGGGAAACGGTTCGGGCAGTTTCTGGGGCGGCACAGGCACATTGGATGGCTGCTGCGGGCGGTGCTCTCGGCGTTTTGCTGTTCGCTGGCGTCAATGGTATTTTCGCTGCCGCTGACGGCGGTGTATTTCGGGACGGTGTCGCTTGCGGCGCTGATCGTCAATCCGCTCTGCCTGTGGGCGGTGTCGATTTTGTTCACGGGCGGGTTGGTGCTGTGCCTGACGGGACTGTTTCTGCCGGGTGTTGGTGCGGCGTTCGGGTGGATTCTGGCGTGGCTGGCGCGGTATGTGCTCGGCGTGGTGCATCTGGCGGCAAAGCTCCCATTCGCGGCGGTGTATCTGAACAGTGCATATTGGGCTATGTTTGCAGTTGCGCTCTATGGCTTGGTGATCTTGATCGCGGTCAGGCCGGAGGCGGTGCGCAAGTGGGAGGCGCTGGCGGCCGCGGCGGTCTGCTTCGGCGTGTGCCTCGGTTGCGCGGCTGTGGAATATCGCGCGGCGGAGTTTACGTTCACGATGCTGGATGTGGGGCAGGGACAATGTCTCGTGTACCGCAGCGGCGGAAGGACGACGGTGGTGGATTGCGGCGGCGTGCCGGATGAGGCCGGGGAGACGGCGGCGCGGTATTTGCAGAGCCGGTGCGTGTTCCGCGTGGACGATCTGGTGCTGACGCATTTTGACAGCGACCATGTGAACGGCGCGTTGCAGCTGCTGCGGCGCGAGCAGGTCGGGACGCTGTGGCTCCCGGACGTGGAGGACGGGGACGGATGGCGTGCACGGCTGGAAGCTGCGGCGAAGGATGCGGGCTGCCGCGTGGAATATGTGCGGGAGGATTGCGAAATTTCAGAGGGCGTGACGCTGTTTGCGCCGGTCTCCGGGAAAAATGACAACGATTCCGGCGTTTGCTGCTTGGCAAGCGCGGGAGAATATGATATTCTGATAACCGGCGACCTGTCGAAGATGGCGGAATACCGCGTTCTGGCGCGGCATGCGCTGCCGGACATCGAGCTGCTCGTCGCGGGCCATCACGGCGCGAAGACGTCGACGAGCGAAGCGCTGCTGGAGATCACGCAGCCAGAGACCGTGTTCCTTTCGGTTGGCGAGGGGAACCGGTACGGCCATCCGGCAGCGGAGACATTGGAAACGATCGAGAAGTACGGCGCGGAGGTGTTCCGCACCGACGCACAGGGGAGCCTGACCGTCTGGAGGTGAGCGAATGGCGAGAAAGACCGGGGGAGAGGGGCGCGCGGCGGCATTGCAGCGGCTGAAAGCGGCGCTGAAGACCGGGGACGTGGGCAATTTTTATGTGTTCTTCGGGGAAGAGGCGTTTTTGAAGGAGCACTACTGGCGGATGCTGGAGAAGAAGCTGTTGGACGGGCCGGCGGCGGAATTCAATTTCCACCGGTTCAATGCCGAGACGCTCTCGCCGCAGGCGCTGAGCGAGGCCGTGGACGCGATGCCGATGATGGCGGAGCGGACGCTCATCCGCGTGGACGACGTGGACTTTTTCAAGCAGGCGGAGGGCGCGCGGGAGCAGTATCGGACGATCTTTGCCGATCTGCCGGAATACTGCTGCCTCGTGCTCTACTACGACACGGCGGAATGGAAGCCGAACGGGACGATGCGGAAGCTGAACGAGGTGTTCCAGACGAAGTGTGAGCGCGTGGAGTTCGGCAAGCAGTCGGAACGCGACCTTGTCGCGTGGATCCAGCGGCATTTCAAGGCGCACGAAAAGTGGGCCGACGACCGGCTCTGCCAGTATCTCATTTTCCTGACCGACGGGACGATGACGACGCTGGCGGGCGAAATTGAAAAGGTGGCGTCCTACGCGAAGGGACAGGAGATCACAAAGGGCGACATGGACGCCGTGGTCATCCCGGCGCTGTCTGCGCAGACGTTTGACATCTCCAATGCGATCACGGATGGGAACTATGACGCGGCGCTGCGGAAGCTGCAAGACCTGTACGCGATGCAGACCGAGCCGATCTTAATACTCGGGGCCATCGGCAGCCAGCTGCGGCGGCTGCTCTATGCGAAGACGGTGATGAACGCGGGGCAGGGCCAGCAGGCGCTGATGGAGCTGACGGGGATGAAGAGCTACCCCGCGGGACTGACGATGAACGCGGCCCGGCGCGTCGGCGATGGGTTTTGCCGCCGCGCAGTGGAGCTTTGCTTGCAGGCCGACCGCGACATGAAGGCCAGCCGGGACGACCCGGAACGGGTGCTGGAGGGGCTGCTTGCGGCGCTGGCCCAGGAGGCGCGCAGTGGTACACGTTGAACAGGCGATCGTCGTCGAGGGACGATATGATAAAAATACGCTCAGCCAGATCGTGGACACGGTGATCTTTCAGACGAACGGCTTTTCCGTGATGCACGACCGGG
>USDP01000169.1 GCA_900553545.1 uncultured Eubacteriales bacterium
GGCCCATCGTGCTCGAGCGCGGGCAGGACGCCGCCGCGCGGCACGAGGCGGTGCGGCGGTTCTGGGAAACCGGGACACTTGATCCGGCGAGCAATGTGCAGTTCGGCGAGGGCGGCGCAGGAACATTCTCCGACGGGAAGCTCAACACCGGCGTCAACGACCCGCGCATCCAGTGGATTCTGGAGCAGTTTGCGGCGGCGGGCGCAGACGAGTCCATCCTTTACGATGCGAAGCCGCACATCGGCACCGATGCGCTGCTGACCGTGGTGCAGAATCTGAGGCGGCGCATCCTCGCACTCGGCGGCGAGGTGCGCTTCAGCGCACAGGCCACGGGATTTTTGCGGGAGGATGGTGCGCTCTCCGGGCTGGAGGTCTGTGAAAGGGGAGAGACGTACACGCTCCCGTGCCGCCATGCCATTCTGGCGATCGGGCACAGTGCGCGCGACACGTTCGAGACGCTGCTGCAAAGCGGCGTGCCGATGGAGCCGAAGGCGTTTTCAATGGGCGTGCGCATCGAGCACCGGCAGGAGATGGTGAACAAAAGCCAGTACGGCGCGTTTGCAGACCGGCTCGGTGCGGCGGACTATAAGCTGAATGTGTGTTTTCCGGACGGAACGTCGGCCTACACGTTCTGCATGTGCCCCGGCGGGCACGTCGTCGCCGCGGCGAGCGAGGAAGGCGGCGTGGTGACGAACGGGATGAGCGACTTTGCGCGGGACGGCGAGAACGCGAACGCGGCGCTGCTCGTGACGCTCACACCGGAGGATTTTCCAGAGAAGGATGTCCTCGGCGGGATGCGCTGGCAGCGTGAAATTGAGCGGGCGGCGTTCCGCGCGGGCGGCGCGAATTATCAGGCCCCGGCGCAGCTGGCGGGCGATTTTCTGGCGCACCGGGCCAGTACGACGCTGGGCAGTGTCCGGCCGACATACCGGCCAGGCGTAACGCTCTGCGATCTGCACGATGTTCTGCCGGAGCGGATCACATCCGTGCTCGAACAGGCCATCCCGGCGCTGGATCGGAAGCTGCACGGTTTTGCCAGTCCGGACGCGGTATTGACCGCGCCGGAGACGCGCAGCTCCAGCCCCGTGCGTATCCTGCGCGGCGAGACGAAGCAGTCAGTCGGGCTGCGGGGCCTCTATCCCTGCGGCGAGGGCGCGGGCTATGCCGGGGGCATCACGTCCGCGGCGGTCGACGGACTGCGCTGCGCGGAGGCGCTGCTCGCCGAGATCGGAACAGAATAAATAAAACCGCATCCACGACGGTGGATGCGGTTTTTCAGGTTCAATTTGTGCGGGGCTTTTTCGCGAAATGGACGATGAGGCCGATGACGAGACCGAGAAGGGTCGGGCAGATCCAACCAAGCCCCGCTTCGGCAAGCGGCAGAACGCCGCCCACAGCGTCCAGCAGGCCGTCCAGATGGCAGGCCGCGCGAAGCGTATCGGGCAGAGAGCGCAGCAGATCGTAGATCGAGGCGACAAGTGTGCAGCCGATGACCCAGTTATAGACTGCGCGGTCGTGATGGAAAAGCTTGCCGCAGAGGGCCAGCAGGATCAGCGTGATAGAGAGCGGATAGAGGAACATCAGGACGGGCACGGAGAACGTGATGATGCTGCTGAGGCCGAGGTTTGCGAACAGGAACGAGATCGCCGCGAACAGCGCCGCCCAGACGCGATAGGCCGGGCCGCGCGGGAAGAGGGCAGAGAATGTCTCTGCGCAGCTCGTGATGAGTCCTACTGCGGTTTTCAGACAGGCGAGCGTAACCGTCGCGGCCAGAATGACGAGGCCGGGATAGCCAAGATAGTGCTGCGCGATCTGCGCGAGGGCCGTGCCGCCGTTTTCTGCCGCAGCAAACAAGCCGCGGCTCTGCGTGCCGACGATGGTGACGAACAGATAGATGACGCCCATGAACAGGCAGCTGAAGATGCCCGCGCGGACGGTGTTGGCTGCGATATCCCCCGGCTCCTGCACGCCGAGATCGCGGATGACCTGCACGACGATGATGCCGAATGCGAGGCTTGCCAGCGCGTCCATCGTGTTATAGCCGCCGAGGAAGCCTGTGAAGAACGGCTGCGCGGCATAGGAGGCATCGGGCGTGACGTCCGCGATATGCGCCGAGGGACGCAGCATGGCGACCACAATCAGAATCGCAAGGAACAGCAGGAACAGCGGATTCAAGATCTTGCCGATGGATGTGAGGATCTTGCCGGGGAAGAGCGAAAAATAGAGCGCGATGGCGAAGAAGACGAGCGAGAAGATCAGAAGATAGAGCCGCACATTGCCGCCCTCCGGCAGGATCTGCTCCAGCCCGACGGTGAACGATGTCGCCGCGCAGCGCGGGATGGCGAAGAACGGCCCGATCGTCAGATAGAGCAGGCAGGTGAAAAAATAGGCATAGGGCCGGTTGACCTTGCAGCTGAGGTCAAAGAGACCGGTGCTCCGGCTGAGGCCGAGCGCGGCGATGCCCAGCAGCGGCAGGCCCACGCCGGTGATGAAAAAGCCGAGGAAGGCGGGCCACATTTGGCTGCCGGCCTGCTGGCCCATGCTGACGGGGAAGATGAGGTTGCCCGCACCGAAGAACAGGCCGAACAGCATGCTTGCCACCACAATATTTTCTTTCAGGGTCAGGTTACGTTTCATAGGTTTTGATTCTCTTTCCTGTTCCGGACGAAGGGCCGGGAATTTTAATATAGTGCGTTCATCATATCGAATCTGCGGCGCGATGTCAATGCCGGAATATAATATCAGAACGTTTTAATGGACAGATAACCAGTAGAGCAGCGCGCACTGTGCCGTGAGCAGCAGCGGGACGGTGACGAAAAACTTTGCCTTTCGCGTCTTGTGGCGGAAGAGCCACATGCCGAGCAGCGCCCCAAGGCTCCCACCGAGGGCGGCGGAGGCCAGCAGGACGGATTCTGGGATGCGCCAGCGATGTTTTTTTGCACGCTGCTTGTCCGCAAGCATAAGCAGGAGAGCAAGCGCATTGATTAGAGACAGGTAGATGGACAGGATTTGCATGATGGGTTCCTTTCGGGAGGGAGTAGAATGAAACGGTATTTGATTTTGGCGTGTGCGCTGATGGTGCTGCTCGGCGGCTGTTCGCGGCCGGAGCCGGTTTGGGAGACAGTGGATGATGAGGTCGTCCAGCCGGTTTCTGCGGCGGAGGCCCCGATGGAGATCGTGTTCGACGTGCCGGAGGAGGCGGAGCTTCTGGGCGAGGCGGACTGCTGGCGCGCCTATGCGCATCCGGACGGCGACTATGCCATCGCCGCGCGCACCATCGCGGCGGCGGATCTCGACGAGGCGGTGTATGCCGTGTCGGGCTATTCGGCGGAAGAGCTGCGCGCGGTGCTGCACGAGGGAGAAGGGCGTTGCAGCTTCGGCTGGTATGCGCCGGAGACGGACGGCGGGCGGCTCTATCATGCGGAAATATTGTCAGACCGCGATTATTATTACGCGCTGATCTTCGATGTCCGCGAGGACGCGGGCACGACCTATCATAGCACGGAGGAACAGGTTTTTGCAAGTTTTGGCCTGATTTCCTGAGAATTTAGGTGGGAAAAGTTTTTGGGGAATTTTTTCGAAAAAC
>USDP01000170.1 GCA_900553545.1 uncultured Eubacteriales bacterium
CCGTCCCTACGTTCCAAACCGAAAAAACGCCCCTGGCGGTGCGAACGCACAGCCAGGGGCGTAAATTACGCGGTACCACCCTGATTCGATCGGTATGCCGATCCTCGTTGCAGCCTCTAACGGAGCTGGCCCGTCCCGCCTACTATAAAAGAAGCCCTGTCTTGATCGTCTGCGGCCTTCGCCGAATCTTTTGTCCCGATCCTTCCGTTTGAAAAATTTGAAATACACAAAGTATTCCTGCATTTTTCAAACGTTGCCTCGAAACAAAATCTTTCGCCGAATGCACTTGCCGATCAAGTCAGTCCTTCTTAAAAAAGCAAATTTCAGGCTTGCCTTTTCTTTTCGGCTGGGAGGCTCTGGGGCCAGAGCATCCGTCCTGTCCTCCGCCTTGCACCATCCGGCGGCTCTCTCTGCGGCAGGTTTCCGGGCGCATTCCCCTTCTTTGCCATATTACCAAATTATTTTACGCAGATTCTGCGGATTTGTCAAGTCTCAGGCGTCGTTTTCCAAAATTCCGCTCAAATTGACCTGCTTGCCGTCCTGCCAGAGGCGCTCAAGGTTGTAGAATGCGCGCGTCTCCTGCGTGAAAACATGCACCACGACGCAGCCAAAGTCCATCAGCACCCACGTACCGGAGCGGTGTCCTTCGCGGCTGAGCATTGGCTCGCCCGCGTTGTCCATCGCCTCTTCCACGGCGTCGCACAGCGTCTTGACGTGGGTAGAGCTGCTCGCCGTGCAGATCAGGAAATAATCCGCCAGCGTCGAAACGTCCGTGATCTCGATGAGCTGGATGTCCACGCCCATCTTGCTGTCCAGCGCCTTCACGGCCAGCGCCGCGGCCTCTTTCGCCGTCATCTTTTCCATATTCCGTCTCCTTTAATTCCAAAAATCAGTCCCGATCGTGTCATCCGGCCCGCTCTGTTCCGAGGTCTCCGGCGTTTCCGGCTGCTCCGGGTTCGTTTCGTCCGGATTTTCCGGCGTCTCCGTTCCATCCGGGTTTTCCGGGGTCTCCGGGGTTTCCGGCGTCTGCGTTTCATCCGGATTCTCCGGATTTCCGGGGTTCTCCGGGTCCTCCGTCTCGTCCGGCTGTTCCGGTTCCGCGGGCTGCTCCGGCTCTGCCGGCTTCTGGAACGTCCGCGCCACCTCCGGCGTCACCACGTTCACATTCGCCACCGTCAGATCGACGTCGTAGGGGTTGAACGACTCGTTGACGATCTTCACGATGCTCGAGGCGTACAGCGGATAATAGCTCACGCCGTTGATCATTGCGCCCTCGCCCTCGATCGTGTAGGTCTTCATCGCATCGAAGTCGCATTTCATCAGCTGCTGCGCAAAATAGAGCATATTGCCAACGCTGAGATCCGTGATCACGTTTTCTTCAAAAATTTCCGCATATTCCTTCAGCTTTGCCGCCGTCAGGTTTTCCAGCGACAGGCACTGCTTGGCCAGCGCTTTCAGGAATTCCTGCTGCACCTTTGTCCGCTGGATGTCCTGCGAGGCATAGCCCTTGCGGAAGCGGACGAGGCCCATGGCCTGCTTGCCGTCCAGCTTCTGCTCGCCGGCTTTCAGATCGATGAGCAGATTCTGGCTCGGGTCGGAATAGTACATGTCCTGCGGCACATTGACCGTCACGCCGCCAACAAGGTCGACGATCTTGATGAACGCATCGAGATTCACCAGCACATAGCCGTCCATCTCAAAGCCGAGCAGCGACGAAAGCCGCCGCTCCAGCCGCTCCATGCCCTCTTCCTTGCCGTTTGCGTAGACCGAGTTGATCTTCATCAGTCCGCCGTTTCCGTTCATCACGGCCGTATCGCGCGGGACGCTCATCAGAGCGACCTCATGCGTGTTCTCGTCCAGATGCGCCACGATGATCGTGTCTGTCCGGTATCCGTCGCCGTCCGTGCCCGCGATGAGAATGTTATAGACGCCCGCGCGGTGACTTGCCGGAACCTCCGTCTCGATCTCTGTCTCCTCGCCTGTCTCCTCGTCCACCTCCGTGGCCGGAACATAGACCGTCGGCTTTTTGACGGTCTCCTCCTCCGGCAGCGGCTCTGTCTCCACCGGCTCCGGCTGCTTCACCGGCGGCTTTACGTTCACCTTGTAGACGGCCAGCGCCGTCCCGCCGAGGACCAGCACGATCGCCGCCACAATGATCGTCACCCGCTGCCAGCGTTTCAGCCCACCGGTCTTTTTTTCTGTTTTGCGCGCGGCGATGTGCTCCGCGCCCTTTCTGTTTCCAAACAGCTTCATAGCGATTTCCTCTCGCGCACCAGATAGTCCCGCGCCGCGTGCGACGCGCTGCATACGCTCCGCCCCTGGCTCTCCAGCAGGCGCAGCGTCTGCTCCAATCCCAATAATACGCCCTCGTCAAGGTCGCGCCAGACAGCCTCGCGCAGCGCGTCCACGCCGGGGAAGTCCCGCGTCGGCTCGACATAGTCGGCGATGTAAATGATCTTTTCCAGCAGCGTCATATCCGCCCTGCCGGTCGTGTGAAATTCAATGGCGCTGCATATTTCTTCGCACTCGCCGAAGATCTCCCGCGCGCACCAGGCGGCAGTCTTCCCGTGCAAAATCCCGGGGTTCTCCCGCTCCTCTTCCGAGACGGGAATGCCGTGGATCCGGCAGAATTCGATCTGCTCCGCGCCGGAAAGCGCCTTTGTCAGGTCGTGCAGAATGCCCGCCCGCGCGGCGAGCGTCTCGTCCGCGCCGTATTTCCGCGCGAGCCGCACCGCCGTCTCGCTCGTTCCCTCGGCATGGGCCCGGCGGGACGATTTGTGCAGCGACAGGCTCACGGCTTTCAGCTCGTCAAACGGAAGCGCCCGGTAATTCCGCCCCAGCCCGTAGAGGCCGTTTTGCCGGATATACGCCAGCACCTCCGGCTGCAGGGCCTCGTCCGCCAGCCCGAAGAACAGGAGCCTGCGTGCCTCGGTCGACGAAATGTCCAAAAACTCATTGTGCAGCAGCGTGACCTCTGCGCCGAACTCCGTCCGCAGCCGCGCCGCCTGCGCCTCCAGCCGTTCCTTCAGCGCCGCGTCGACCGCCGTCCGCGCGAAGCAGACGATGCGCGCCAGACGCGCGATCTGCTCCGGCTCGCGCCAGCTGGCAAAGGAGAGGAACATATCCGTCCCCATCATCAGCCAGAGCGCGTCGTCCGGATGCTGCGCGGAGAGCTGGCGCAGCGTGTCGACGGTATAGCTCGGCCCTTCGCGCCGCAGCTCCAGATTGCTGACCTCGAAGCCGTCCAGCCCTCGGACCGCCAGCTTCGTCAGCGCGAGGCGCGTCTGCGCGTCCGGCGAGCCGTCCGCCAGCGCCTTGTGCGGCGGAACGGCAGCCGGAATGACGATCACACGCTCCAGCCCCAGCGCCGCGCGGCACTGCGCCGCCGCCAGCATATGCCCTTTGTGCGGCGGGTTGAACGACCCGCCGTAGATCCCAATGTTCGCCATCCCACTGTCCTCTGTCTTACCATGTTCTGCTGCCGGTTTACACCCGCACTCTGTAGGGGCCGATGCCGAGCGCAGCTGTTCGCGACGAAGGAGCGTTACAGATGCG
>USDP01000171.1 GCA_900553545.1 uncultured Eubacteriales bacterium
TCTGACAGCCCACCGGGCTGTCATTCAACACCGCGCCGCCGCTTCGCTACCTTGCACAGGGGAGGCAAGCCGCTGCGGCGGGGATTCTCCCCCAGACTGCGCGGAGCGCAGACAGCCCTCTCTTGGTAGAGGTGGCCTAAAATCAATCAGAGACAGTCTCGGGGGCGGGGAGGAGCCAGTCAATATAACGGGCCGGCTCGGTCACGGAGCCGCGCGTGGTATAGACGGCGTAGTTTTTGAACATGACGGGGGTCAGATACCCGCGGTCGCAGAGACGCTGATAGAGGTTATAGGAATTGCCGCTGTTGACGAGCATCCGGTTGCAGAGGCTCTGCATGGTGCTGTCGGCGAGGCTGCCATAGGTCAGGGAGCCGCCAGACTGGAAAAACGGGCTGAGATCGAAGTTCGGCGACAGGCGGACCTCGCCATAGTAGAGGTCGAAATTCCCGGCGCGCAGCAGCGTGAGATATTCCTCATAGTCGACGCTTTTGAGCGTGAGGTCGAAGCCGAGGGCGTTGAGATCCTGGACGATCTTCGTCGCGGCCTGCACGCGCTGATAGCTCGAGGCGCAGACAAGCATCGTGCCGGAGACGGGCACGGCATAGCCGAGCGAGGGGACATAGAGGTCGAGCCGTCCGTCGTGATCCATGTCCTCGACGGAGGCAGATTCCAGCTGGCGATAGAAATTTTCCATGCTGTAGGAATACTTCAGGGCGAGCTTTGCATCGTAGAGCTTGGAGCTCGGCTGGCAGGGGAGCGTCGCTGCGGCGGCAAAACCGCCCATCAGGTCGGAGACAATGGTATCGCGATCGATGGCGTAGGTGATGGCGCTGCGCAGACCGTAGTTCGAGAAAACGCGCGAGCCGATGTTATAGCCGATGTACTGCAAAATGCACGTCCCGTCCTCCCACAGCTCATAGTCGTTGTGGAAGCCCGCGTAGGCTGCGGAATTCGGGTCGGTGAGCACCATGTTGATGTTCTCGTACTCGAAATTGTCGCGGATCTCGGCGGTGGTGGAGACGGAGGTCAGCGTGATCTCGTCGTAATCGACGAGCGGCGCGGAATCCTGCCACCAGTCGGTATTGCGGACAAGGCGTTCGGTGGACTCAAATTTGTAGGGGCCGGTTCCAGGCGGGACGTCCTGCTCCATGGTGTCCTTCTGGATGATGGGGATGTCGAGCAGGAGCGGCAGCTCGTCATAGGCGACGGTGGTCGTCAGGACGACGGTCTGCGCGTCGAGCGCCTCGATGGCGGTGACGTCGCGCAGGCGGCTGCCATAGTAGGCAGTGCCGCGGCTGGACTCGAGCGAGTAGACAACGTCATCCGCGGTCAGCGGCGCACCGGTATGAAAGCGGACGCCGGACTGGAGCGTGACGGTGGTAGTCGTGCCGTCGTCGGAGACGGAATAGTCTTTTGCGAGGATGGGCACGGCGTCGAGTTCCTGTGTGACGGCAAACAGCGGCTCATAGAGGAACGAGAAGATGACGCGGTTGTTGAGGCTTTCACAGTTGTAGGGATGCAGGCCGTAGTCCGGCTGGTAGGCAAGGCCGAAGGATTCAAGCTCGGTGAAGACCTCGGTCGTGACGGCGGTCGTCTCCTGCTGGGGGGTGGTTTCTGCGGGGGCGGCGTCGGTCTGGGCGTCGCCGCTTTTGAATTTGTCGGTGAACCAGCTCATGTCAACCTTGGCACAGCCGGAGAGTGTGAACAGCAGCAGAGTCAGCGCCAGAAGGACGCAGAGGGTGCGGCGCATGGCGCTCACTCCTTTCTCATGATGATGGCCGCCTGAGAGCCGCGCTGGTTTCCCACGGCGCGGTGCGACCAGAAGCGCTCGGGCTGGCAGCGGGTGCAGTCCGGGCAGACATCGATCTCGGAAAGGCCGGCCCGCTCCAGCCAGAGGCGGTTGAGACCCTTGAGGTCAACGTGATATTTTTCACCGCGCGGCTCGAAAAACGGCTCGGCGTCTGCGCCGAGGGCGTTTTGCATCGCTTCCGGCACTTCGGGGCCGACCTCGAAGCAGCAGAGGCCAATGCACGGGCCGATGGCGGCGCGGATGCCGGCGGGGTGGCTTCCAAATTCGCGGGTCATGGCGGCGACGGCCTTTGCGCCAGCCGGAGTGCACCGCGCCGAGCGCGCCGGTCACGGGGTCGAACAGCAGGATCGTCGTGCAGTCCGCGCCGAAGCAGCAGAGCGCCACGCCAGGCTCATCGGTGATGAGGCCGTCGCAGACGACGGCCTGCTCGCGGGAAAGACCCGTGCCGCAGTCGGCTCTGCCGACGCGGAGGATGGTATCCGTGTGTTCCTGCCTGGTGAAGACGGTCTGCTCCGGCGCGAAGCCGGCGGCGGCGCCGAGGATGCGGTAATTCTCACGCACGTTTTCCGGCACGTCGCCCCGGTGCGTGCCGAGGTTGAGCGAGGCAAGATGGCCCTCGCTCACGCCGCCGAAGCGCGTGGAAAAGCAGTGGGCGGAGCCGGAGAGGCTGTCGGCAGTCAGATATTCCAGACTGCCGGTTTTGATCGTGTGAAACATAATCCTCAATTCTGCGGGGCATTCTGCCCGCGTTCGGCGGCGAGATCCTTGTCACGGCAGCATTTTTTGTACTTCTTGCCGCTGCCGCACGGGCAGGGATCGTTCGGGCCGACCTTGATCTTCTTGACGACAGGCTGGCGGCGGACAGTCTTGTCGCCGCCGGCGTTGGCCCCGGTCTCCTTCGCGACGCGCTCGCGCTTGATGTCCTCGTTCGTCTTGATGCGGACGAGGAAGACGCGGCGGACGATCTCCTCCTTGATGGCGTCGGTCATGGCCTCAAACATCTCGAAGCCCTCACGCTTGTAAGCGACGACGGGGTCCTCCTGCGCGTAGGCGCGGAGGCGGATGCCCTGACGGAGATCGTCCATGGCGTCGATGTGGTCCATCCAGTATTCGTCGACGACGCGGAGCGTCATCACGCGCTCAAGCTCGCGCATGGCGGGCGCGCCGTACTGCTCTTCCTTCTTGGCATAGGCCGCCTGCATGAGGGCGAGGACGCGCTCGGCCATATCGTCGCGTGTGAGCGTTTGCAGCTCTTCATCGGTCGCGACCCAGACGCCCTTCGGGAAGCAGATGTTCTCAAAGTGGCTCATCATCTCGAAGAACGCGGTGCGGTCGGGCAGGTGCGGCTGCTCGCCGAAGGCACTGGCGACGTAGGTGTCCACGTAGAAGCGCATCATGGACTGGACGTTCTTCTGAAGGTCTTCGCCGTCGAGCACCTGCTGGCGCTGTTGGTAGATGATCTTGCGCTGGACGTTCATGACGTCGTCGTACTCAAGAACGCTTTTCCGGGCCTGATAGTTGCGGCTCTCGACGGTCTTCTGCGCGTTTTCGATTGCGCCGGAGAGAATTTTCGCGTCGATGGGTGTGTCCTCGCCGAGGCCGAGCGAATCCATCATGCTGAGCACGCGCTCAGAGCCGAACAGGCGCATGACATCGTCCTGCATCGAGAGGTAGAACTGCGTCTGGCCGGGGTCGCCCTGACGGCCGGCACGGCCGCGCAGCTGGTTGTCGATGCGGCGG
>USDP01000172.1 GCA_900553545.1 uncultured Eubacteriales bacterium
GCCCAGTTCGCTGGCTCCTCCTCCGTCCCGGCGCACGTGGAAATGATGGGCTTCCTCGGCATGGGCAACAACCCCATGGTCGGCGCAACCGTCGCTGTCGCGGTCGCAGTCGAAGAAGCTATGAAG
The DNA here is from genome assembly GCA_900553545.1 of uncultured Eubacteriales bacterium. Lineage (GTDB taxonomy): Bacteria > Bacillota > Clostridia > Oscillospirales > Oscillospiraceae > CAG-170. The sequence goes on from USDP01000172.1 coordinate 127, forward strand.
GGCTGATTTCGGATATTTTCCGTAAAATTCAGAACTTTTTGAGCGATTTTCAAATTCGACTTTTGTTGCAAAATTGAGCTTGTCAACATTTTGTCAACGAGAATTTCAACTTTGAAATAGCAAGGCAACCCAAGTTTCAGAAATGGAGCTTGGGTTGTTTATATTTATACGATAATATTCGTATGAATATTCACAACGATTCCAAAACTTCCACGCCACGCCCTGTCATTTTCTCGGTTAAATGCTTATAAACTTTTAAGGTGACGGTAACGTCTTTGTGCCCAAGGCGATGCTGCACATAGGATGGGTCGGCACCATTCTTCAATAACATTGTCGTATGGGTATGTCGTAAGCTGTGATATCTGAATATCAAAAACGCCCCACATCTGTGGGGTGTTTTTTGATGTCCATATTTCAGATCTGCCGCCGGTATGCGGAAATGTGTTCCAACACAACCTGCAGCAAAAAACTGCCCCGTCCAAAAAGACAGGGCAGCTTGCGTTTTCTGTTTACTTGGTGCCGAAGATGCGGTCGCCCGCGTCGCCGAGGCCGGGCACAATGTAGCCGTGCTCGTTCAGGTGATCGTCCACCGCGCCGCAGTAGATGTCGACGTCGGGATGCTTCTCGCGGAGCATCCGGATGCCCTCGGGCGCAGCCACGAGAACCATCAGCTTAATGTTCGAGCAGCCGCGCTTTTTCAGCTCGGCAAGGGCTGCGTCGGCGCTGCCGCCGGTGGCGAGCATCGGGTCGACGACCATGACCTCACGGTCGGCAATATCCTTGGGCAGCTTGCAGAAATAGGTGTGCGGGACGAGCGTCTCTTCGTCGCGGAACATGCCGATGTGGCCCACACGCGCCGACGGGATCATCCGCAGCACGCCGTCCACGAGGCCGAGGCCCGCGCGCAGGATGGGAACGACCGCGATCTTCTTGCCGGCCAGCGTCGGCAGCTCCGCCGTGCAGAGCGGCGTCTCGACCATCTTGGTCGTCAGCGGCAGATCCCGCGTCGCCTCGTAGGTGATGTACATGCCGATCTCCGAAACCAGCTCGCGAAAATCTTTGACGCTGGTGTTCTTGTCGCGCATGATGCTCAGCTTGTGGGCGACCAGCGGATGGTCGACAACGTGTACGTGCTCTCCAAATTCCATGTGACTCATAACTCGTTCCCTTTCTGCAATCATTTGCCCATATTCTCTTTTTCGATTCTGGTACGCTCTGCCTGACTGAGGCGCAGATAACTTGGGATCAGCTCCAGCCCGGAGCCGGGTTCGCCCGCGTCGATCTTCGCCTGGGCTGCAAGCGCCGTGCCGGACGCGTGTTGTCCGCGCAGGTGCTCCGGCAGGAGGCAGAGCGCCGGAATGCTCACTCGGAGCGTATTATAGCACAACTCTGCGCCGTCGCCAACTAGAAAAATCGCTTTTTCGAGTTTTTTTAATTCCGCGCCCAATTCTTCGATGGAAATGGCTCGGTCTTCACTGAGACGCAGCAGTTTTCCGTCCTCCACGGAGAATACCGCGTTGTAGACCTGCGCGCGCCGCGCGTCCATACAGGCGCAATACACGCCGTCGCACATCGCCGCACCGCGCACCATCGCCTCCAGCGTCGACACGCCATAGCACGGCAGCTGCCGTGCCCACGCGAGGCCCTTTGCCGCCGCGACACCGATGCGCACGCCCGTGAAGCTCCCCGGCCCGGCGGCCACGGCCACCGCATCGATGTCCGCAACGGTCAGATCACAGTTGGCGAGCAAGTCTTCCGCCATTTTCGCAAGCGTTCGGCTGTGCGTCTGGCCGGAGTTCTGAAAGTATTCACCGAGCAGCGCGCCGTCCTGCAAGATGGCCACGCTTGCCGCCTTCGCTGAGGATTCAAACGCCAAGATCCGCAAACCGCTCACCTCCTTCGATTGTGATGGTGCGGACATTCTCGTCCGCCGGGTCTTTGTGGATCGTGATGCGGATCGCGCCGGAAAGCGCTTCTTCCACATTCTCGCTCCACTCTACGGCGCAGACGCCACCGCGCGCGAGATAATCTTCCCAGCCGATGTCGAAGAGGTCGTCGGCGGAATCCAGACGGTACATGTCAAAGTGGAACAGCGGCATCCGGCCGCTGAGATATTCGTTGACGATGGTATACGTCGGGCTGGTGACCTGTTCGGTCACGCCGAGCCCCGCGGCGAGTCCCCGCGTAAACGCGGTCTTGCCCGCGCCAAGGTCGCCATAGTAGGCAATGATGTCTCCCGGCAGTAACTTGGCCGCGATTTTCCGTCCGATGGCCTCTGTTTCTTCTGGCGAATGAGTCCGGATTTGCATATCATTCACTCACTTTACGAATGCTGCGAGTGCCGGCGTTGGAAACATGCCAAGCAGCATTACCAGCGCCAGCGCTAACGTCTCCAGTATTTTAGCACATTCCCTGCAAATATGCAAAACTTTTTGGCCATCGAACACTAATTCCTTTGTTTTATGAATCCTTCTTTTTCCCAAACCGATTGAGCAGGGCCACGCCCGCAATCAGGACGATAATCGTTGCGAACACGCCGAGCATCCCCTCGCCCGCCAGCGGCAAAACCTCTAAAAATGCCTGTACGTTCATACCTTACCCTCCTTATCCGAAAAAGCCCAAGATCATGCCGCCCGCGATCACGGACGCGATCTGCCCTGACACGTTCACGCCCACGGCGTGCATCAGTAAAAAGTTCTGATTGTCCTCGGCCAGCCCCATCTTATGCACCACGCGCGCCGACATCGGGAACGCCGAGATGCCCGCCGCGCCGATCATCGGGTTGATCTTGTTTTTGCAGAACAGATTGAGCAGCTTCGCAAACAGGACGCCGCCCACCGTGTCGAAGATGAACGCTACAAGGCCGAGGCCCAGGATCATCAGCGTCTGCCAGTTCAGGAACGCATCCGCCGTCATCTTCGAGGCCACCGTGATGCCGAGCAGGAGCGTGATGAGATTTGCCAGCACCTTCTGCGCCGTCTCCGACAGGGCATCCAGCACGCCGCACTCGCGCAGCAGATTGCCGAACATCAAAAACCCGATCAGCGCCACGGCCCGCGGCGAGACGATCCCGGTCAGGATCGTCACGAAGATTGGGAACAGGATCTTCGTCCGCTTCGAGACACTCGTCCCCGTGTAGCCCATGCGGATACGCCGCTCATGCTTCGTCGTGAGCGCGCGGATGACCGGCGGCTGCACGATCGGCACGAGCGCCATGTACGAATACGCCGCCACGATGATCGGCCCAAGGTACTGCGAGTTCAGGAAGTTTGCCACAAAGATGCTCGTCGGCCCGTCCGCCGCGCCGATGACCGCGATGGACGCCGCGTCGCGGATGTCGAAGCCGAACAGCGCCGCCATCGCGAATGTGAAGAAAA
>USDP01000173.1 GCA_900553545.1 uncultured Eubacteriales bacterium
ACGCGGATCCCGTAGATCACGGGCGGTCTCCCGCCCCAGGTCTCCCGGATCTCCATGCGCAGCGCGCGGATCCGCGCCTCCTGGGGGAGCGGCACAGTGACGAGCCGCTGGTGCTGGTCGTGCAGCTCTGCGAGCTGTACGGACTCGCCGGTTTCCAGTTCCGCCGTCAGTGCCAGTTCCTTCGCCAGACTGACGGGCATGCCCTGCCGCGCGGCAAACAGATGACTCTTTTCCCAGTGCCGGGCACAGCTGCTTGCCAGCTCCATCGTCAGATCCGGGTCGAGATAGAGCCGCACCTCGCGCGCCGATACCGGCGCATCCCACCGAAGCTCTGTCCACGGATCCTCATCCTCTGGCGCGGCGATCCATGCGTTCACACCGCCCCACGGACGGTTCTCGCCGGAAGTGAGCTGCTCCGCGCCATAGAGCGCCGCGTCCTGATACCATGCACGCGGCTCATAGAGCTCCGGCAATCCGCTGCGTCCACAGAGAAAGCCGGTTCGTATCCGGTCGCAAACAGCCAGTTCCACACCCGGCGCGGGCTCAAATTCCCAGATACAGAATGTATTATCTTCTGTAATTTCCGCCTCGATCATCTGGATGCCCTGTTGAAGCTCCCATTGCCGCTGCGTTGTTTGTGTACCAATGTTCAGCCGATTTGGCAGCTTTGCACTTCCGCAGCGTGCGCGAAGCGTCGTCGCCCGTTCGGCGTGCACCTCGATCTGGATACGCTTGCCGGGGGCTGCCGGGAACGCCACAAAACCGCCGTCTTTCAGAGAAATCCGTCCGATCGTCTCGCTGGAGCGGCCGTTATGTACGCTGCTGGCAGAAACGGCCGCTTGTTTTGCAAGGTCTTCCGGGTCGTCGATCGTCACGCCGGGAATGAACATATCGTCCCGCATCAGTGTCCGGCGGACCGTCTCGATCTCCCGCGCGTCCAGCTCCTCCAGGGTCTTCCCGGTCTGCAGGCATTCAGCGGCCAGCGTTCCTGCCGCCTGTCCGGACAGGGCGCAGGTATTCATCACGCGGCTGGAAAAGAACACACTTCGTTCCACACCGATGATGCGCCCGGCGAACAGCAGATTGGGAAACTGCCGATTGTGCAGGCAGCGCAGCGGGATCTGGTAAACGTTCACAGGTGTCTGCACGCAGTTTTCTTCGCTGGAATCATACATCCCGCCCGACGGATGCGCATCGACATACCAGCCGCCGTAAAATGCCCCATCCGGGAATGTCCGCTGCGCGAGAATATCCTGTTCCGTCAGACAGTATTCCGTCTGCATCCGGCGGCTCTCCCGTTTGCCGGGGATCGAGCCGATCCAGTCGAGCGTATAGCCGTCCGCGTCAAATTTCCCGCTGTTTTTCACATAGTTCCAGACACCGAGCACCAGCCGCCGCAGCTCCAGTGCAATATCCTGTGCGTTCGAGATCGTATCGCGCAGTCCGCCGTATTCAAACCACCAGCAATCGCTGCCGCTCATCCGTTCGTTGATGATGCGCCCGCCGCAGCCAAGGATTTTCTCAATGTGCGCCATGTCGTAGGCATAGTCCGGTGCAATGAACGGCACGGGATGGTCTTCTTTTTTTGTGTAATAAAGAATGGAGTTACCGAGCGTTTCATGGTTTCCGTTTCCGACCGAAAACGGAACGCCCGCCTTTGCGCTGACCGTGCCGTCGCCGGTCGCGTCGATGAAATAGTCCGCTTCAATATGAAACTGCCGCTCGCTGCTCTGCTGCACGCCGCGCAGTGCCGCGACGCGCCCCCCGTCCAGCTCCACCTCGTAGATCTCTGTGTTGAGCAGGAGCGTCAGATTTTTCTCGCGCAGCACCGCATCCAGAAGCGTCTCGTCCCAGAAGACCGGGTTCGCATCGGAATTGCGGTAGAGGTTTTCGAGCTTCAGCTCGCCCCACACGCCCATTTCCTCCGCCCAGAGATTGCCCGCGCCGGTCGCGCCGCGCGTCCAGACGCGGATCTCACTGCTCGAGTTCCCGCCCAGAACCGGTCTGTCCGTCACCAGCATCGTCTGAATGCCGTGCCGCGCCGTCGCGATCGCCGCGCAGACGCCCGCCGGGCCGCCGCCGATCACCGCCAACTGTGTTCTCATCGTCTGCATGATACCACCTGTACCTCGATTGCACATACTTTTTGCAGTTCAGCTTTTGTAAGATATCCACAAATCATGACATCAAAAATTGTGCGTTTTTACTATCAAATATCTTTTTTCCTGCGATATTTCTTATCGTTGTGCCTATCATAGCAAGTTTTTCTGCCTTCCGCATTGAATTTTCTGCATGATTTCTGGATAAATCCGCACTGTAACTTGACCCTGCTCCCGTTCTGTGCTACACTTCAGAAAGATGATAAAATGGGGTGGTTTTATGCCGATCTCGTTCGAAAAAATCGGGCAATACCTGCACTATCTGTCCGAGGTACACGGCGTCCAGTTCTGCATCAAGGATTTCTGCGGCTTCGTCGCCATCAACAAGCAGCTCGACGAGACACTCCGCCCCTTTCTCGCGCACACGAATCCATTCTGCATGTACATGAAGTCCGATCAGGAGCACTATCACACCTGCCTCACCATGATCCGCAGGATGTACCACAAATGTGAGCGGCTTGGCCGCACCTACTTTGGCATGTGCCACGCAGGACTTGGTGAATACGTCGTCCCGATCTTCGACGGCGACGTGCTGCTCGGCTCCATCAACGCCGGATTTTTCCAGACCAATGAGGGCAAGACCACCCGCCGCATCTGCCGCGCCTGCCGGCAGGAGCCGCCGCTCGATCCGGACACGGCGCAGCGTCTCTACCGCAGCGCCATCCGCACGCCCACCGCAAATGTGGAGCAAATGCTCGCCGGTCTGGAGCTGCTGGCCGAATATCTCGGCCAGACCTATCACCTGCTCCACAGCGCGCAGCCGCATTCCGACGCCGCGGGCCGCTACCACGATTCGAGTGAGGATACCATCCTCGCCCACGCGCTGGAATACATCCGCATCAACTATAAAAGCCGCATCACCGTCACCGCGCTGGCCGAGTTCTGCCATTGCAGCGATTCCTACCTCAGCCGCATCTTCAAGCGGCGCACTGGCGTTAATATCAACGTCTACGTCAACAAGGTGCGCATGGAGTTCGCCAAAAGTCCGCTCTGCCTCTCCAATGAAAGCATTGCGGAGATCGCCGCCTCCGTCGGCTTCGGCGACCCGAATTATTTCTCCCGCGTCTTTACGCAGATCATTGGCATCTCGCCAACAGAGTTCCGCAAGCGGTTCCATCAGAATAATGGCTGACGCTTGCTTCTGACCTGACCCTGCATAATAAAATACGAAGGCCTTCCGGAAAACCGAAAGACCTTCTGTCTTTGGAAAATGATACGCCCCGATGCAGCATGCCTATCGGCAACACGCAAGCCATAATCCACGTCCACTCCGACAGAACCTCTCCAAATCCACCCGACTGCCCTGACCCAGATTGTGACCCAAGTGTGCGCGAAAG
>USDP01000174.1 GCA_900553545.1 uncultured Eubacteriales bacterium
GGCCGCATCTGTAACGCTCCTTCGTCGCGAACAGCTGCGCTCGGCATCGGCCCCTACAAGCCCCTCTCAGGCGCTGCGGCGGAGATAAAAAACACCACCGGGAATGATTCCGGTGGTGTTTGGGGTTCAGCAATAGAAATCCTTGATCTTCTTGGCGCGGGACGGGTGGCGCAGCTTGCGGATGGCCTTGTTCTCGATCTGGCGGATGCGCTCGCGCGTGACGCCGAAGATCTGTCCCACTTCCTCCAGCGTATGCGTCCGGCCGTCGTACATGCCGAAGCGCATCTTCAGCACATCGGCCTCCCGCTCGGTCAGCGTCCCGAGGATCTCGGTGAGCGCCTCGGCGAGGAGCATATTGCTCGTCGCATCGACCGGGCCGGGGGTGTTGTCGTCCTCGACGAAGGAGCCGATCGTCGTGTCCTCCTCATCGCCGACGGGCATGTCCAGCGAGAGGGTATCGGCGGCGGTGCGGTTGGCCTCGATGATCTTCTCGATCGGGAGGTTCAGCTCTTCCGCGATCTCCTCGAGCGTCGGCTCGCGGCCCAGCTCCTGCACGAGCTTGCGGTTGCAGCGCGTGGCCTTGTTGATGACCTCTACCATGTGCACGGGCACGCGGATCGTCCGCGCCTGATCGGCAATGGCTCTTGTGATCGCCTGCCGGATCCACCACGTCGCGTATGTAGAGAATTTGTTTCCCTTTGTATAGTCGAACTTGTCGACCGCACGGATCAGGCCCGTATTGCCCTCCTGAATCAGGTCGAGGATATGCAGGCCGCGACCGGAATATTTCTTCGCGATTGAGACGACCAGACGGAGGTTCGCCTCGGTCAGCTTGTCCTTCGCGGCCTTATCGCCCTCGGAGACGCGGCGGGCCAGATCCAGCTCTTCCTCCGCCGTCAGCAGGCGCACCTGGCCGATCTCCTTGAGGTACATCCGGACGGGATCGTCGAGGTTGTATTCGGCGGCCAACTCGACCGGGTCGATCAGCTCTTCCTCTTCCTCATTGCCGATGCCGTCGTCCATGTCCATGCCGAGGTCGTCGTCGAGATCCAGCTCCAGCTCAGGGCTGACGATCTGGATGCCCATTGCGTCGAACGTATCATAGACCTGCTCGATCTTCTCCACCGGCAGATCCAGCTTTTCCAACTCTGCCGTCAGCTCCGTCGCCTGAATGCTGCCCTCTTTTTTGGCCTTCGCGATCAGCGCGCTCACGCGCGCCATCGCGTCCTCCGGGGGCTGCTTTGCCGGCTGCTTTGTATTTTTCACATTTGCCATGTCAGCTCATCCTTAATTTGCGCCCATGCGCATCATTCTCTTTGTGCCCAAACCGCACAACTGTATTATTATATACCCAAATCCGCATTTTTGACAAGGGATATTTCAAAAAATCTTTCTTTTTTTCGTGGATATTTTTCTATTTTTCGTTCGAACAGGGTCTCGTAATCAGCCTTACCGCTTTTCACGCGGCGCTGTTCAAAATCAAATTTCCATGATGACCGGGAGGATCATCGGATTCCGCTTGGTCGTCTTGAAGAGATAGCCGGAGAGGTCGTTTTTGATCGACGCCTTCAGAACGCTCCAGTCGCTCTTGCCGTGCTGCTGGCAGCGGTCGATGGCGTGGGCCGCGATGACGCGCAGCTCTTCCATCAGGTTTTCCGATTCCTTCACGTAGACGAAGCCGCGCGTGATGATATCCGGCCCGGTGATGACGCTGCCGTCCTCGGCCGAGATGTTCACGACCACGACGAGCATACCGTCCTGCGCCAGATGCTTGCGGTCGCGCAGGACAACGCTGCCGACGTCGCCGACGCCCGTACCGTCCACCAGAATACGGCCCGCCGGGACGGGCGCGCCCCACTTGCAGCTGCCGCGCGTGAGCTCCAGCGTTTTGCCGATGTCGCTGATGAAGATATTTTTCGGATCCATGCCCATGCTCTGTGCGAGGCGGGAATGGGCCTGCAAATGCCGCTGTTCTCCGTGGACGGGGATGAAGAAGCGCGGATGCACCAGGCCGTGGATGAGTTTCAGCTCCTCCTGGCAGGCGTGGCCGGAGACGTGCAGCCCCTCGAGCTTGTCATAGACGACGTCCGCGCCCTTGCGGTACAGCTCGTTGATGATCTTGCCAATGGCCTTTTCGTTGCCGGGGATGGCCGAGGCCGAGATGATGACGCGGTCGCCCGCCTGAATCTCCACCTGCCGGTGCTCTGAGAACGCCATGCGGTAGAGCGCGGACATGTTTTCGCCCTGCGAGCCGGTCGACACGATGCAGATCTTGTGCTTCGGCAGCTGCTTGATCGTGTTGATGTCGACGAGCGTGTTGTTTGGAATTTTCAGATAGCCAAGCTCTGTGGAGACCTTGAGAATGTTCTCCATGCTGCGGCCCGTGACGGCGACCTTGCGGCCAAACTTGTGCGCCACGGTCAGAAGGCTTTGCAGCCGGAAGGCGTTGGACGCGAACGTCGTGACGATGATGCGCTCGCGGCAGCCGGAGAACTGGCGCTCGAAGCTCTCGGCGACCTTTTTCTCCGACGGCGTATAGCCGGGCCGCTCGACATTCGTCGAGTCGCAGAGCAGGGCGAGGACGCCCTCGCGGCCCAGCTCGCCGAAGCGCGTCAGGTTGATCATGCCGTCTTCGGCCATCGCGTCGATCTTGAAGTCGCCGGTCATGACCACCATGCCCACCGGCGTCTTGATTGCGAAGGCGACCGCGTCGGCAATCGAGTGGTTCACGTGGATGAACTCCACCTGGAAGCAGCCGGCCTTGACCGTCTCGCCCGCCTCATGGGTGTGGAGCTGGACGACGCGGTCGAGATGGTGCTCCTCCAGCTTCAGCTTTACCAGCCCCGCCGTCAGGCGCGTGGCGTGGATGGGGCACTTGAACTGCTGCATCGCATAGGGGATGCCGCCGATGTGATCCTCGTGCCCATGCGTCAGGAACATGCCCCGGATGCGGTTCTGATTCTTGACCAGATAGGTCATGTCCGCGATCACGAGGTCGACGCCGTACATATCGTCCTCCGGAAAGCCGAGTCCGCAGTCGACAATGATGATGTCCTTGCCGTATTCCAGCACAGTCATGTTCTTGCCGATCTCATTCAGACCGCCGAGGGCAATGATTTTCAATTTTTCTGCCAAATCAAATTCACTCTTTTCTTAAATAATATATGGATCACAGACGTCCGTCTGGCAAAACGGCTCGTCTGCCTGAGCAAAAGAAGCATCGTACGAACGCAGGATCTCCGCAATGGGCTGCCAAAAGGGCAACAAAAACCATTGCACACCGCAGCTCCGGCACCGGCCCCGTCTCGCCGCCGCCTGATCACTGCCGCCTGCATCGATCACAGATTCTTTTGTGTCTGGCGATGCCGCCGCACCGTGTCGTTCCGTGGGCGCGTCATCGCTTTATCATCAGCGCCCAAGGGCGCCTCATCCCAAAATAATTACCGAATGGCAATACTATTAGAAGTATAGCACAGTTTTCCGAAAAAGTATAAT
>USDP01000175.1 GCA_900553545.1 uncultured Eubacteriales bacterium
TGAGGCCCATCCGCTCCGGAAGCGGGAGCGTCCGGTCCTGCGCCAGCGCGAACAGCGCACGGCGGATGTGCAGGAGCGCAAAATAGAGTTCAGGATCGAGTTCATTCGGTGTGAGCGGGGCGTCAACGGGGCGCTCAACGGGGCGCAGCGGGGCCTCGTGCGCGAGCAGTGAGCGGGCCGCAGCGGGGCACGATGCGGACAGGGTCAGCTCCCGCGTCGCGCCATATTCCTCATAAAAGCGCGGGTGCGCCCGGCACGTGCGGCAGAGCGCCGCCTCGCCATAAGTACATTGAATTGGACAGAGTCCGTCTTCGCGCAGTAGCGCACAATGGCCGTTTTCAAGGCGCCACATCGTCTCGCCCTCGTCCGTCTGCGTCATCGCCGCGCGCACCTGTTCGCCCAGCACCCCAGGCATTTTCTGATAGCGCGAGATCGCGTCTTCGTCCAATATGATCTCCCAATCCTTGCAGCACGTGTCCGGGCAGCTGCCCGCGAGGCAGGAAAAGTCTTCGGTATAGTCCAGCGAGACTTGCTTCATCACAGATTCTCCATTCCTGTTTTAAGAATTTTTAAGGTTTTATGTAAATTGCCAAATTGCCTTTCGGCGCGGCGTGTGCTATACTGTCCAAGCACGCAAAAATGTCGAAATCAGGAGCAATTCCATGAAAAAATTAAAACGGACCTATCTCCGCAGCGGACGCGTGATCGGCGCGGTGCTGCTGCTTTTGATGATCGTGGGTTCCATCTGGGATCTGCCGATCTCCAAATTTCTCTATCCCGGCCGGGAGAGCAGCTTCGGCCAGTTTTTCGCTGCGTTCGGCGAGCTTCCGGCTTTCCTCGCGATGACGAGCGCGGGCATTTTGCTGTTTTTTAACCGCAAGCGGCTGCGCAGGAGCTGGAACGTGCTGTTCCTCGCGGCGGCTGCTGTGCTGGTGGCCGGCGGGATCGTGCTGTCGATCCATGAGGCACGGGACAATGTGCCGGCGATGCCGCTGTGGGTGGCGGCGCTGGTGACGGTGTTCGCCGCGGCGCTGGCGGGCTTTTTGCTGCTGCTGGCAACCGAGGGCTGCCAGACGAAGACGATCTTGCGTTTCATCCTCGTGCTGGCGTTCATCTCCATCGGCATGATGATCGTGATCAACGTCATCAAGATCCCCTGGGGGCGGCCGCGGATGCGCCTGCTCCTCGCCACGGGGAACGAGAGCTATTTCCAGCCGTGGTGGAAGCTCGGCGGGAGTTTGAAGGCCAAGCTGATCGCCGAGGGCGTTGCGTCGGACGAGTTCCGCTCGTTCCCGTCGGGGCACACGGGCTGCGCGGCCTGCGCGATGCTGGCCATCCTGCTGCCGACCGTCTGCAAGCGGCTGCGCGGCAAGGAGCGGCTCTGCCTGATCGTCGGCGCGGTGTGGACGGCGGTGGTCGCCTTCTCGCGGCTGATGATGGGCGCGCACTTCCTGACTGACGTGACCGCCGCGACGGCCATCACGCTCGGCATTGCGTGGCTTGGCATCTGGCTCTGCTACTTTAACGGAAAGTTCTTCCGCCTGGTGTGGGGGTTCGTTTCGGAACCAACAGCAAACAATAAAAATTCGGAAACCTGAGGGTTTCCGAATTTTTTATTGCGCAGCCAGGGCGGCCTTTCGCTTGCGCAGACCTTCGAGCAGGATGCCGTGTGCGCGGTCGCCAATGTCGATGGTCTTGAGGCCTTCCAGCTCCTCGGGCGGGATGACCGCAAGAACGTCGAGATAGACGTCGGTGTGCCGCCGGAACATGTTTTTCAGGATGGCCTTGGAGTTGACCAGCGCGCAGATCACGATGGGGACGTTCGCCTTCTGCGCGATCTTGAACGCGCCGTTGCGGAAGGGGAGCAGATCCTCCTCGGTGCGGTTTGTGCCGCCCTCGGGGAAGACGGCAATGGAGCATTTATCCTCTTTGATAAACTGGATGGCCTTGAGAATGGCCTTGAGCGCCTCACGGTCGTTTTCGCGGTCGAGCGGGAGGCAGAGCACCTCACGCATGATCTGCGCGACGACGAAGATGGAGAAGCTCTCCTTCTTTGCGAGGAACGCCAGATCTGCCCACGGCATGGCATAGTAATAGATGAGCGGATCAAAGGCGAAGGCGTGGTTGGAGATCAGCATGAAGCGGCTCTTGCGCGGCACCTGCTCCAGCCCTGTCACATGGACGCGCACGCCGCCGAGGAACAGCGCGAGGCGGCAGAACTGGTTGAGCATGAAGCGGAAATATGCGCTTGGCTTTTCTACCAACTTCTTCGGGTCGACAAACAGCGTGGACACGAAGAGCACCAGTAGGAACAGCAACACCAGACCGACCAGCATCCCTGCCGTCAGCAGCGGGAACTGCCACAGGCAGGCGAGCGCCGAAAAACCGTTGATCGCGTATTGAATCCCCGCGGCCCCAAGGAGGCTCGCGGCAAGCAGCACATAGAACAAATCCGACCCAGCTTTCTAAGGCTGTGCGGCAAAACGCGGCACGGCCCAATCCTTAAAAATCTCTTAATATTATACAGAGTTTTTCGGGAAAAGAAAGAGGGAAAAACGGATTCTCAAAAAGTTTACATCTTTTTCACGCGGCCCGGCAGTTCGCTGACCACCGCTGCGCCGAGGATGCAGACTGCACCGAGAATTTCAAAGCCGCTGAGCGGTTCGTGCAGGACGAGGGCCGAGAGCAGGACGGCGGTGACGGGGTCAAGATAGCTCAGGATCGCGAGCGTCTGCGCCGGGAGATAGGCCATCGAGCCAAAATAGAGGCTGTAGGCGAAGCCGGTGTGGACGACGCCTAGGATCAGCAGCAGGGCGAGCTGGCCGCCCGTGATCTGGAGGCCGACGAAGTCGCCGTGCAGGATGCAGTAGGGGATGAGGACAAGCGTCGTGATGAACAGCTGCACGAGCGTGCGGTCGTAGGCGGAGATGTCGCGGAGCTGCTTGTTGCTGAGGACGATGCAGCCGTAGAGCACGGCCGTCAGCAGGCCGAGCAGGATGCCCTTCGCCTCACCGGCGTCGGGAAGACCACTGTCCGCCACGCCGGAGACAAACACCATGCCGATGAGCGCCACGGCAATGCAGAGCAGTTTCCGCGCGGTGAGCTGTTCGTGCATCAAGATCGCTGCACCGAAGACGATGATGATCGGGTTGAGGTAGGTGCAGAGCGTCGCGACGGCGACGGTCGTATAGCGATAAGCCTCGAACAGCGTCACCCAGTTGAGGCCCAGCAGGACGCCCGCAATCAGCAGCGGACGCCGGTTGCGCCGGATGGCGGAAAAGTCGATCTTCTGCCGCTTGACGGCGAGCAGAAGGAGCAGAAAGAGCGTGCCGATGCTGCTGCGCGCGAGGGCCACAAGCGCCGAGGGCTGGCCTGCATAGCGGACGAACACGCCGAGCGTGCCGTAGATCAGGATCGCCGACAAAAAGGCGAGTTTTGCGGTTTTTGGGTTGGTCATGGGAAAGTCTC
>USDP01000176.1 GCA_900553545.1 uncultured Eubacteriales bacterium
AGTAGCAGTACATCGTTACAACCTCCGATCTTCCCCCTCACCCGTAGGGGCGGACGCCCCTGTCCGCCCGCTCTCGCGATTTTGCACCGCGTCAAAAAAAGCGGGCCGGTGAGATCACCGGCCCTGGGCATAATATTTATCGTTTGCCGAGCTTTTCGAGCAGCGCGGTAAAATAGTCCGGCAGCTCGCAGCGGACGGTCATGCGTTCGCCAGTGCGCGGATGCACAAACGTCAGCTCCCGGGCGTGAAGACATTGGCTGCTTTGTCCCAGCTCAGGTTTCTTGTGACCGTAGACCGTGTCGCCGAGAATCGGATGGTTGCGCCATGCGAGATGGACGCGGATCTGGTGTGTTCGGCCCGTTTCCAGCTTGCAGCGCACATGCGTATAGCCCGGATAGCGGGCGATGACCTCCCAGTGTGTGACGGCGCTGCGGCTGTTCTTCTCGGTGACGGCCATCTTTTTCCGGTTCACCGGGTCGCGGCCGATGGGCGCGTCGATCGTGCCGGAATCCTCACGCAGATTGCCGCAGACGATGCACTCATACGTCCGGGCAAGGCTGTGATCCTTGAGCTGCGCAGCAAGATGCGCGTGTGCAAAATCGTTTTTCGCCGCGATGAGCAAGCCGGATGTGTCCTTGTCGATGCGGTGGACGATGCCTGGCCGCTTCTCACCGCCGACGCCGGAGAGCGAATCGCCGCAGTGGTGGATCAGCGCGTTGACGAGCGTCCCGTCCGGATGGCCGGGCGCCGGATGGACGACGAGTCCTTTCGGCTTGTTGACGACGATGACGTCGTCGTCCTCGTAGACCACGTCCAGTGGAATGTCCTGCGCGGGGTTTTCCGCGGGCTTCGCCTCCGGGATCTCCACGTTCAGGACCGTCCCGGCCGGGAGCTTCGCATTTTTCTTGACCGGCCTCCCGTCCAGCGTGACGGCCCCGTCCTCCAGCAGCCGCTGCACGGCGCTGCGGCTCAGCTCCGGGAGCAGCGCGGCCAGCGCCGCGTCGAGCCGAAGGCCGTCAGTGTTCAGCGTCAGCGTCATCGGTCTTGTCCTTTTTCGGCCCGTCGGACAGGAATTCCTTGTCCTTGATGAAAATATAGAGCACGAGGATGATTGCGCCGAACGTGATGAACAGGTCGGCGACGTTGAACGTTGAGAACCACGGGATCGAGATCATGTCCACAACCGCTCCGGTGCGGACACGGTCGATCAGGTTGCCGATTGCCCCGCCGGTGATGGCCGCGAGGCACCAAAGCTCCGGCTTTTTCGTGAGGTGCTTCTTCGCGATGATCCAGACCACGAAGGCAAAAAATACGGCTGTCAGCGCCACGAACACCCAGCGTCCGCCGCGGAACATGCTCAGCGCCATGCCGTCGTTCAGCAGATAGCGCAGCTCCAGCCAGCCGGGAATGAGCACATCGACAACGTCGGTGAGCTGCGCGGCGGCCAGCGCCTTCGTCCACTGGTCAACGGCCACGATCGCCGCCGCAAAAATCGTCAGACATACATAAAACAAGGCTGTTTCCTCCCATATCGGTTTGTGTGCAGGCACAGTTCAGATGGTATCGTCCTCATTGATCCAGTTCTGTACCGGTACAACCGTAAATTCTTCCCGCGTGTTCCGGATGACCACACGGCGGATGCCCGCGTTGATGATCATGCGGCGGCACATGGAACAGGACGTCGCGTCGTGCAGAATTTCGCCCGTGCGCGCATCGTGGCCCGCCAGATAGAGGTCGCCGCCGATGCACTCGTTGCGCGAGGCGGAGATGATCGCGTTCGCCTCGGCATGGACGCTCCGGCACAGCTCATACCGCTCGCCGCGCGGGATCTGCATCTGCTCACGCACGCAATAGCCCAGATCGCAGCAGTTTTTGCGTCCGCGCGGCGCGCCGTTGTAGCCGCTGGCCACGATCTCGTCGTTGCGCACGATGATCGCGCCGTACTGCCGCCGCAGACAGGTCGACCGTTCGAGCACGGTCTCGGCAATGTCCAGATAATAATTTTCCTTCACGATCCGGGTCATAACCAACGCCTCCTCTTGCGTCAACTGACGCCTGGTTTGTTGTAGTATATCACGCCGCTGGCCGCGCCGCAAGGGAATTCCATTGCGAAAGCCGGATTTTCGTGGTATACTACGAAAAAGATCATTCGGAAGGGAGGCGCGCGCATGAAATATCGGAAGCTCCTTTGTGTGCTGCTTGCGCTTGCGCTGCTGCTCGCGCTGGCGCCAATGGCTGGGGCCGAGGGGGATCTGTTCTTCGTCGCCGTCAACGACACAATTCCCGTCACGCTCACGTCCCTACCCTATACGTCCGGCGGCGTGGTCTATGTGCCCTATACCGCATTCGACGCGCGGCCCGGCGGCGTTGTCTCGGCCTATAACGCCACGGCGCAAACCTTTGTCCTGTTCACGAAGGACAGCCGTCTGGTCTTCGACCTCGCCACCGGCGAGACCAGCGACGAAAATCAGAATACCTCCACGCAGACTGCCCTCTTCCGGAACGGCCTGCTCTATATCCCGCTGATCTTCTGTGCGTCGCATTTCGGACTCAAGGTCTCCATGCTCGAAAGTCAGGACGGCTATCCTGTCCTGCGCTTTACCACCGGCAGCGAGGTCTACGACGATTCGCTTTTTATCGAGAAGGCTGAGAACCTCATCGCCTACCGCGTTGCCCAGCAGTCCTCCGCAAGCGATCCTGCAGATCACCCGCAGGCCCACCCGGACACACCCGCGCAGGACCCCGCGGATGATCCGCAGGAGGTCATCCCCGCGACGGTCTATCTAGCCTTCCAAAACGTCGATTTTATGCAGGAAAACGCCGAGCTGCTTGCGGATTATCAACTCCGCGGCGCATTTTTCCTCACAGCCGAGGAGATTCTCGCAGAGCCTGCTCTCGTCCGCGATCTTTATGCACAGGGACATATTTTGGGGATCACATTTGAGAAAGGCAGCACAGATTGTGCCTCGGCGTTTGGCGAAGCGAACGATGCGCTGGATGAGGTTTTGGGGCTGCGCACGCTGCTTGCCCTCGTCCCAGAGGGCGCGGACGCCTCTGCTGTGCAGGGGTATTGCATTTTTGAAGCTGAAAATATGCTGGTATCTGCAGAAAATGCAGTGGAACATCCAGAAAATCCGCACATTTTGTTGTGCAGTGGAAACGCGGCGCAGTCCCTTTCCACGCTTTACGCCGCCAAAGCCAATATCCGGATTCTCCGCGAGACGACTGCGCTTTCCTAGCCGTGTACCCACGTGCCGCCTCGCAGGTTTTGCAAGTTCAAATTTATTTCCTGCATTTTTGAAAAAATGCTTGCATTTCTAGCCACCATCTGTTATAATTACCCTCGCCGATGGGGGTATAGCTCAGCTGGGAGAGCGCATGACTGGCAGTCATGAGGTCAGCGGTTCGATCCCGCTTATCTCCACCAGAAAAGTCCT
>USDP01000177.1 GCA_900553545.1 uncultured Eubacteriales bacterium
CGGTAAACGCCAGCTTTTCGACTTTCGTAACATCTTTTCGGCACCACCTTCAAAAAGCCCCATTTTTGCAGGACCCTATGCCCTGATTGGTCCCCAAGGTCCCCTTTACCAAGAGGGAGCTGTCGCCGAAGAAGACTGGGGGAGAAATCCCCGCGAGCCGCGGCCAGAATCTAAAAAAGAAGCGTCATTCTGAGCCAGCCCGCAGGCTGGCGTGAGAATCCCGTGAACCTTTTAGGAGTGTTCTGGGGAGCGACGCTCCATTTCAAACTCCATGAAAATCCACGGGATTGCCACACCAGTGACATCGGTCACTGGTTCGCAATGACGCTCCTATTTTAGGGCCGCTGCGGCGGCTGGAAAGGGCGGACAGGGTCGTCCGCCCCTACAAGTCTGGTCGTAAAAGGGCGGTCAGCGTTCCTCCAGAATCGCGCCGTCGATCGAGAGGACGACGGTGCGGAACGGGATCTCCTTCCCGGCTTGCCCCAACGCGGTGCGGATGGCGAACTCCATCCCGCCGCAGCACGGCACCTCCATGCGCGTGAGCGTGACGGAGCGGATGTTGTTCCGGGCAAAGATCTCGGTGAGCTTTTCCGCATACCGCACGGCGTCGAGCTTCGGACAGCCGATGAGCGTGACCTTGCCGCGCATGAATTCGCTGTGGAAATTGCCGTAGGCGTAGGCGGTGCAGTCCGCCGCGATGAGCAGGTCGGCCCCGTCAAAATACGGCGCGGCGGGCGAGACGAGCTTGATCTGCACGGGCCACTGCCGCAGCTGGCTCGGCACATCGCCGGCCGCCGCCGGAGCCTCCGGCTTTTCCTGCATCGTGCGCATCCGCGAACCGGGACAGCCGCCCGTGTGTGCCTGACCCTTTGCTGCCTTTGCCGCCTGCACGGCGGCTTCGTCATACGCCGGGGCCTCGCGCTCAACAAAACGGATCGCCCCCGTGGGACAGGCGGGCAGACAGTCGCCCAGACCGTCGCAGTAGTGCTCGTGCATCAGCTTCGCCTTGCCGTTCACCATGCCGATGGCCCCTTCGTGACAGGCCTTGGCGCAGAGGCCGCAGCCGTTGCACTTCTCTTCGTCGATCTCAATAATTCTTCTCAGCATGTTGTGCCTCCTGTTTCGCTTTCCGGGCTGCGGCAGCCGCTTCCTTCTGCCGCCGCGCAATCTCCATCATCCGTTCGTACATCTCGTCGCCGACGCATTTGCGGGCATATTTGCACCACTGGACGCAGCTGAGCGTATCGTTGTAGACCACAAAGCCGCATTTGTCGCAGGCGACCTGCGTATCGGTCGAAAAAATTTCAATGGGGTTGCCGCAGTTCGGGCAGATCTTTTCCGAGATCGTCGGTGTGCGCGGCTTGCCCTGACAGCCTTCCATGATCATAAATATTACCTCCCTTACAGGGTTACTCTTGTCTTTCCGGGTTCAGTATAGTAGAATGGGGACAATAAATCTGTTGGATTTCCAACAAAGGACGTGAAAATCTTGGATGATCTGAAAATTTTGGAAAATTCAAGGCTGTTTGCCGGGATTCGCGTGGACGAGATCCAGCCCATGCTGTCCTGCTTACAGGCTGTAGAACGCAAATATCCGCGCGGCGCGTATATCTTCCACACGGGCGAGGAGGTGCGCGCGCTTGCGCTGCTCGTGCGCGGCACGGCGCACATCCAGAAGGAGGACTTCTGGGGCAACCGGTCGCTGCTGGCATCACTGGCGGCGGGCGATATTTTTGCCGAGGCGTATGCAATGCCCGGCTCCGGCGCGATGCGCAGCGACGTGGTGGCTGTGGAGAGCTGCACGGTGCTGCTGATGGATGTGGAGCGGGTGCTCTCGCGCTGCACGAACAGCTGCGCGTTCCATGCCCGCCTGACGGAAAACCTGTTTGCGCTGCTGGCGGAGAAGAACCGGATTCTGGCGCGGAAGGTGGACTATCTTGCCCAGCGCACCACGCGGCAGAGGCTGCTGGTCTATCTGTCCGAGCAGGCGCAGCGCGCAGGCAGTGCAGAGTTTACGATCCCGTTCAACCGGCAGCAGCTGGCCGATTTTCTCTCGGTCGAACGGAGCGCGATGTCCGCCGAGCTTTCGCGGATGCAGGCGGAGGGCCTGCTCGAGACGGAGCGGAGCCATTTTCGCCTCAAGTAAACGAACCCGGCGGGGATGTGTGTCCTCGCCGGGTTTCCGGGTTCTGGTCAGTTTGAGAGCAGGCCGATCAGCAGCAGATGCAGCGGATAGTAGAGATAGAACAGCCACTTCATCACGCGGTTGACGCGCGGATCGCGCCCGCGCTGCCCATTGTAGCAGCGGAGCACCGGCAGCGAGAGGACAACGCCCATTTGCAGCAGCCCATAGACCACGTCGATGGCAAAGCAATAGACCACGGCGTAGATCGCCACATAGATGACCAGCCAGAGTCCCTGCTTTTTCAGATCGCCCCGGTTCGTGCCGAACGCCAGCACACAGAGCGACGCAACGCAGCTCCAATCGCTGGGGAAGCTGAGCACGCAGATCAAAATGATGAGCAGCGGCTTGAGCCGGTCGGCAATTTTGTCACTGTTTGCTACCCGCAGCATCACAAGACCCCACGCGAGCGACCACATCACGCTCGTCTGGTTCAGCAGACTGCCATAGTAGAACGGGATGAACGAATGCCAGTCGACAAAGTCGTTCGAGGCATAGAGATAGCAAAAGTGCGAAAAAAGTGCAAAAAGGAACAGCCGCGCGGTATATTTGCGGACATCATGCGTATAATGGAAGCCTTCGGCGATGAAATAGCACATGATCGGGCAGGTGATGCGGCCTATGAGGTGCATCAGCAGCGGCAGCGCCGCGCGCGGATAGCCGGGGAAGACAGCCCACGCAATGTGATCGACCGTCATGGCCAGAATGGCGATCAGCTTGATCGCGTTGGAGTCTAATGACCGGCGCTGTGTGATGGACATGCCTGTTTGCCTCCTGCTAAAAGATGCGCTCGTGGTCTGCTGAACGATGCGCACGCTTCCCGCTGCGCGATGCGCTTATGGCCCGCTGCGAAATGCGCTGCTCACAGTGTATCACAGGACGGGCCGGGGCGCAAGGGGAGACTGGAAATTTCCGGGCGCGCATAAGCGGTGTGAGACTGGGCATAATCTCCTGAAAAGGAGGAATCTGTTATGGTAAAGGGAACGACGCAGCGCGTGGTCGTGGTGCGGGCAAAGGGCGGCGCGCTGTTTGACGAGGCGATCTTTCTGATCCGGCCCGGCATGGAACAGGAATGCGCGGTGACGGATCAGATGCTGCTCGACGAGGCGCGGCGCGCCGCCGCGCCGGAGCTGGGGCGCGCGGCGGATTGGAAGACGAAGATCCTGTTCGCATTGGGCGGCGCGGGCGTCACGGGCCTGTGCTGGGTTCTCAGCGTTTTGTTGTAGAGGCGGACGAAGTACAGCAA
>USDP01000178.1 GCA_900553545.1 uncultured Eubacteriales bacterium
ACGGCCATGGTGGTCGGCTTTGTTAACGCAGGCACCATGACGCTCAAGCAGTCGGTCGGCGTTATCCTGGGTGCGAATATCGGTACGACCATCACCGCGCAGATCCTGCGTCTGAGCGGCGGCGAAGGCTCGGGCAACCTGTTCATGGATCTGCTCAAGCCGAAAAATCTCGCCTACATCATCGTTCTGGTGGGCGTTATCATCATGATGCTCGCGAAAAAGCGCCGCACGCGCGAAGCGCCGACCGACCCGGCGGCGTATTCTGAGTGGCTCTATCAGCAGGGCGAAGATCCTGAGACGCAGCACCGGCGCGAGACGATGGCCGAGCGCGCGGAGCAGGCGCCCGTCCGCGGGCGGAAGCGGAAAGAAAAAACGCAGAAGAAAAAGGGCGGCGCGGGATGGCGCATTTTGCTGGTGCTGGTGATTTTGCTGGCGCTCGGCGCGGGATTCTTCCATTTCGTCTGGGCGAAGCAGCCAAAGGCGGACGACGGAGGACTCGGCGCGCGGAAGAAGGGCTGCTCGACGATCCTCATCGCGGGCACGGACGAGGGCGGATACCGGACGGACACGATGATGCTCTTCTCGGTCGACCGCGAGGCGAAGACGATGAGCCTCGCTTCCATCCCGCGCGACACGCTGGTCTACTGTGAATATTCGGTGCCGAAGCTGAATTCGGCCTACGGCTGGGCCGGCGGCGGCGACGACGGGATGCAGGAGCTGCTGACGCGCGTGGAGGAGATCGTCGGCTTCCGCCCGGATGGGTACGTAGTGACGGATCTGGCATGCTTTGAGGAACTGGTCGACCTGATGGGCGGCGTGACGTTCGACGTGCCGGTCGAGATGCACTACAACGACCCGTCGCAGAACCTCTACATCGACCTTTCCGCCGGAGAGCAGAAGCTGGACGGCGCGCAGGCGATGCAGGTCATGCGGTTCCGCTCCGGCTACGCGGATGCGGATCTCGGCCGCGTGAAGGTGCAGCGCGATTTCCTCGCGGCGGCACTGCATCAGTGGGCGTCGGTGAAAAACGCCTACAAGCTGCCGTCTGCGATCAGGCTGATCACGGAGCACACGAAGACCGACCTGACGAGCGCGCAGCTCGCGTGGCTGGCGGAGAGCGCGGCGCTCTGCGGCACGGATGGCCTCACGATGGCGACGATGCCGGGCAGCGCGGCCTGGATCGGCGGCGGCTCGTACTACGTGCTGGATGCGGCACAGGTGGCGGACCTGGTGAATGAGAAACTGAATCCCTATCAGAAAGAAGTGACGGTGGTGGATCTCGCGATCCGCGCCGGGTGATGGAAATGAACGTTTGCAAAACGGTATTTGAAGGAAGACCGGAAGACTTTGAAAAGCGCCTCCCGAAGGAGCAGCGCTGCTATGACCTGCTTGATGGGCTGGGCGTTGCGTATACGCGTGTCGACCACGACTTTGCGGACACGATCGAGGCATGCGAGGCCGTCGAGGCCGTGCTCGGCGAGAAGATCTGCAAGAATCTCTTCCTCTGCAACCGGCAGAAGACGCAGTTTTACCTGCTGATGCTGGAAGGGGAGAAGGTCTTCAAGACGAAAGACCTTTCCAAGCAGCTTGGCGTGGCGCGGCTGTCGTTCGCGGATGCGGCAGATATGGAGCGCTATCTCGACATCACGCCCGGCTCGGTCAGCGTGCTGGGGCTGATGAACGATGCGGAGAACCATGTTCAGCTCGTCATCGACAAGCCCATCGCGGAGTCGCGCATGATCGGCTGCCATCCGTGCATCAACTCGTCTACGCTCGCCATCGCGACGCACGACGTGCTGGACAAGATCCTCCCGGCAGTCCACCATGAGGCGATCATGGTCGACCTCCCGGAGCCGGAAGAAGCATAAATCAAACAGCCCCGTATGCACTGCATACGTGGCTGTTTTTGCCTTTGGGAATGTAGAGTGGAAGATCTCATCGGCCCCTACAACCGCTGCGGCGGAAATTGAGGGCACAGCGTAAAAGCGAAAAAGCACCGGAGATCAATGCCCCCCGGTGCTTTTCCTTTCGTTTCTGCTGCCGCAGCGCGAAACGGCGCTGTTTTTTTGCCTCCTGCTGCTCCCGCGTGAACATTTTCTGCTCCTGTTTGGATGCATCCCGCTGGAGCTGCAAAGCCTGCTGCGATTTTGTGCCGATCCGGCCGGGGGCGGTCTGCTTGCGCAGCATTCGCCGTTCCCGTTTGGGATTGACTACCTCCGGCCGAATGGCGACGGCGACAGATGGACTGAATTTGAGTTGACAATCGTGCTTCAGGACGAAGTCCCATACCTCGCAGTCTTTCGGCTCTGCACCGAATGTGACCCGGCTGACGGATCGTGCGCCGCGCTCGATCCGTTCGAATACGCCGACCCAGAACGGCGGCTCGAAGCATACCGTCAGGCTCAAAAAATGGATGTCCATAACGAAACCCTCCTGAATTTGAATTCACAGGAACGGACGACCCGGAGGGGAGGGTTACTTACCTGCGCGCATGGCGCAGACGGCTGGGCTACCTACCAGCTCTGGCATATTCAGAGAATCTGCGTTGCGTTTTTATCCTGTGCTGCGGCGTTGCCGCGAGGTTATTCTAGCATACCGGCTGCATGATTGCAAGCTGGGGCAGATGGCCGCCCGGTTCAAATGAGCCAGCGCTTGATCCACGGGAGCTTGGAGAGTGGGAGGTAAATGAAATAGCTGATTGCGCCGCAGAGAACGGCGACCGCTGGGATGGAAAGCATGGCAAAGCGGTTCGCGTGCAGACCCAGCGCACCGAGCAGGCGGAGGACGGCGATGTGGACGAGGTAGATGCAGAACGACGCGCGGGAGAGGCGCTCCACCGGCCGATGCAGCCGCTGCGGCTGCGTACAGAGGGAGAACAGCCCGGCGGCCATCAGGCAAGGGCCGGGCGAGAAGCCCTCCAGAAACGGCGTTTTCAGCTCCCCAGCTTTCGCAGAGAGCAGCCACGTCCCCGCAAAGCAGAGCAAAAAGCCTGCGGCAAACAGCAGCCCGGCGCAGCGCGCGGTGAGCGGACGGCGGCGGAGCGCATCGCCCAGCACCGTGCAGCCGATGGCGCTCCACACCATGGGAAGCGGCCATTGGCGGACGATCCTACCGAAGTCTTGCAGCAGGCCGAGCTGCCGAAATGTGGGCAGCAGGACGCCGAACGCGAACCAGAAGGCGAGGAAATAGCGCATAGTTTTCGCATCGGCATGTGCGGCGAGGGTGCGCGTGAGCGGGAGCGCGGCATAGACAAGCAGGATGACCGGCAGGTAATAGAGATGCCCCTCGTGCTGCCAGAGCAGCCAGTCGCGCACTGCGCCGCGCAGCGCGGCGGCGTCCGTCTGCCCGGCGGTGAGCAGGCCAATGACTTTAAGGGCACCATGTC
>USDP01000179.1 GCA_900553545.1 uncultured Eubacteriales bacterium
GCCGCAGCTCCGGCAATAGCCGCAGACCGTCTCCTGCACCCGCCATTCACTGCGCCGCATGGCAGGCCTCCCAAATGGCGCGCGCTGCGCGCATCGCCTGCGCGGACAGGCGCTTCCCGGCATCGTAGCTGTAGCCCATGCGTGCCGACGCCTCTTCAATCGTCAGGTAGCTCAAAAACCGCAGGCGCAGCATTTCGCGATAGCGGCTCCGCCCGATCTTTGCGAGAAACGCCTCCACCGCTTCCTGCTGCTTCGCAGCCTCGGTCATACGCTGCGTCAGCTTTTCCCGCTGCTCGGCCAGCTGCATCCAGATCGCCTCCGGCCCGTCGCCCTTTGTGCCGCCGGACTGGCGATAGACCGCCGTCACACGTTTGGCCCGCGCGTCGAGCCGCAGCAGCATATCCGACATGCGCTCGATCTCCAGCTCGCCCTCCCGCGCGCTCTGCAAAAATTCCTCCAGACTCATTCCGGCTCCCTCCTTTGCGCAAAGGGTGCGCCCCAAAGCGCCGTTCATCGTTTGCCCCGCGCCAGAAACGCGGCCCACTTCTGCGCGTCGCCCTCGCCGAAGCGCAGGCCATAGTCTTCGCCGGTCAGCTGCCGGGCCTGCTGGCGCGTTGCGCCGTGCTTGTCCCGCAGGAGCTTGACGTAGAGCCGCCGCAGATCCTCCGGCAGGGCAAGGAACTGCCGCCGCGTGAGCGGGCGGCCGAGCTGATAGATGCGGATATGGCCGTTCATCCGATCCCAGTCCCGGTCGCTCAGCACGTCCGACGCCGTCCGCACCCGCACCCGTCCGCTGTGTACCCGCTTGCATTTTCCGCTGTTTGCCACGCTTTTCTTCTCCCGGATCTCCTCCATCAGGAGCCTCCGTGCCGTGCCGAGTTCTCTCATTGTCCGATCCCCTCTCTGCTTCATTTGCCGGTATTCCATGCTTCGTTCCTCCATGATCGTTTCGTTCCTTTCGTAAGCGTCTGAGGCAGTGCCTATATAATAAAACATTTGTTCGCAAAAATAAAGCGAAAATTTTCCCAAAAATCGGCGGATTCTTTCTCCGTATTTCGCCTCTATCTGTCCGTTTTTTTACCCTGATTAGCCCTTGACAGGCTTGCGGCATGAAGTTCTGCAAAATAAGACTGCTGTAGTATTGACAAAACGATAAGACTGGAGTATTATATGAGCGTAGCTACGACTGGAGTCTTATCAAGGAGGCTGTTATGGAGATCAAACTGTTTGATTCGGAACTGAAGGTGATGGATGTGCTCTGGAAGCAGGGGGACGCCCCGGCCAGAGAGATCGCGAGGGTGTTGACCGACGAGCTGGGCTGGAACGTGAACACGACCTACACGCTCATCAAGCGCTGCATGAAAAAGGGCGCGATTGAGCGGAGCGAGCCGGGGTTTTTCTGCCATGCCCTGATTCCGAAGTCTGCCGTGCAGGAGGCCGAGACAGACGAGCTCATCAACAAGGTGTACGACGGCTCTGCCGACAAGCTGTTTGCGGCGCTGCTGGGGCGGAAGAAGCTCTCGGACGAGCAGATCGAGCAGCTCCGGCAGATCGTCGGAGAACTGGAATGAGGTGCCTGGGATGCGGCTTTTGCAGATGAGCCTTGCGGGCGGCGTGATGATCGTGGTCATCACGGTGCTCCGGGCGCTGGCGATCAACAAAGTGCCAAAAAAGACGTTTCTGCTGCTCTGGGCTGCGGCGCTGCTGCGGCTGCTGGTGCCATTTTCGCTGCCGTCGAGGCTGAGCATCTATTCGCTGCTGCGGCAGAGCGCTCCGGTGTCGGCTGTGCATCCACCGGTCACTGCGGCTTTCCCGGCTGCTCCGATGGCACAGGAGGCCGCAGGGCAGACTGCGGTCAGGACATCCGTTCCGGTGTGGACGCTTGTCTGGGCGGCGGGACTGGTGCTCTGCGCGGCATTTTTCGCGGTGGCCTACTGGCGGTGCGGGCGGGAATTCCGGATGTCGCTGCCGGTGGAGCGGGAATTTGCCCGGCAGTGGCTGGCGTCGCATCCGCTGCGGCGGAAGATCATCCGGCAGTCCGACCGCATCTCGTCGCCGCTGTCGTTCGGCGTGCTGCGGCCGGTCATCCTGCTGCCGAAGAAGACGGACTGGACGGACGAGGAAGCGCTGCGCTATGTGCTGGAGCATGAATTTGTACACATCCGGCGGTTTGACAGCGTAGGAAAGCTGCTGCTGATTGCGGCGGCCTGCGTCCACTGGTTCAATCCGCTGGTGTGGGCGATGTATGTTCTGGCCAATCGCGATCTGGAGCTTTCCTGTGATGAGACGGTGCTCCGCCGGTTCGGCGAAGACGTGCGGGACGCGTATGCGCGGGTGCTCATCCGAATGGAGGAGCGGCGGCGCGGCGTGCAGCCGCAGTGCAATTATTTCAGTAAAAATGCGATGGAAGAAAGGATCAGAGCGATCATGAAAATGAAAAAGATCACGGCCATTTCGCTGACACTGGCGGCGCTGCTCGTCACCGGGACGGTGACGGTCTTTGCGACGTCGGCCAA
Source organism: uncultured Eubacteriales bacterium (assembly GCA_900553545.1). GTDB lineage: Bacteria > Bacillota > Clostridia > Oscillospirales > Oscillospiraceae > CAG-170. The sequence continues at coordinate 2,517 of USDP01000179.1, forward strand.
GCAGGACGAAAACATCGCGCCGGTCAGAACGGCGGGCGCAGTCGTGGAACAAAACGCGGCGAACGCGGGCGGCGCGGAGGCCGTGGAGCGCGGCGAGCCGCTCCAGCCGAGCGCGGAATATGCCGCGGCGGGCATCCGGGCGGAAGGAAGCCTCTGGTATTATCAGGGCCAGCCGGTTGCCATGATCTATGACGACAACGGAAACATTTACATGGATGAAGAAGCTGCGGACGGCTGCTATCTGAACGTCCGGCGGGACAGCACGGGCGGCATTTCCGGCGTGGACGTATTGACGAAGGAGCAGTTCCGCGAACGGGCCGACCGGCAGCTGAATTTGGTTCCGACAGAGACAACGATGGACGAAGAGACGCTGATGTCCTACATCGATCCGGCGGACGGGAAGACCTATTACAGCTTCGACGACGGCAAGACGTTCGAGCCGCTGACGGACGCGGAATTTGAGGCACTCTATCCGACGCCGGATATTGAATGGTGGACGTATGAGGAGTATAAGGCGTGGCTGGACAAGGAAAAAGTGCAGCTCCAAGAAATGCTCGGTCAGGAGGGCTGGACGAGCGGCGAGGGCAGCTTCGTCTGGACACAGGAGAAGATCGACGAGACGATTGCTCTGTATGAGGAAATTTTGGCCGACATCCAGAACGGCGTGATGTACTCCAAGACCGTCGACGGACAGGACGATATGATGGTGAGTTATAGTCCTGCCGATCTCGCAATGTCTCGCGACAACTGACCGCCGAATATCCGCTGCACTTCCGGTCGTGCTTGTAGGGGCCGGTGCCAAGCGCAGCTGTTCGCGACGAAGGAGCGTTACAGATGCGGCCTGCCCCTCGCGGGTACTCATCGGCCC
>USDP01000180.1 GCA_900553545.1 uncultured Eubacteriales bacterium
GCTTCTATTGGCTGGAACGGGCGGCGCAGAGCGGCAGCGACTACGCCGCCTACCGGCTGGGCAAGGAATATCTCAGCGGGAAGAATGCACCGAAAAATCCGGAACGCGCAGCGGAGTATGTGCGCATGGCTGCTGAGCAAGGCAATCCCTATGCGCAGTACCTGTTGGGAAAGCTCTGTCTCGGCGGCAACGGTGTGCCGAAGGACAAGGACGCTGCCTGCGACTGGTTCCAGAAAGCGCAGGCGCAGGGACACGACTATGCAGGATTTTTCATGGATCGCATCGAACGTCCGGAGCCGCCGAACGTTCTGCTCTCGGCAACGCGGCTGCTCTACCACATGGGGAAAATCTTTCAAGGCAGCGCGCCTGCGCCGCAAAACAGCGGCATTCAGATCGACCGCAAGCGCCTCGCCAAGCTGCGTCGGATGCGCATGGCTGCCGGACACAAGGCGGACGATCACGAGCAGGAGCAGACGAGCAGCACCATGTCGATGGGCTGGTAATGCGGTTCAAAATCTGCACCACCATAGACAAAGAAAACCGAAATGATAACTTTCTGATAACTCTCCACGCGGTAGGTTGCTATTGTATCTCCCGCGTGGTAGTTGTTAGAGAAAAGCCAGAAAAGAAAGGAGTCCTGCATATGGGAAAACGGCGGCCATCCGGAGACGGGATGGTCAGAAAGCGCGACGATGGGCGCTGGGAGGGGCGCATCGTCGTGGGACACAAGGCAAACGGCGACCCGATCTTCCGGCACGTCTACGCGAAGACGCAGAAAGCGCTGACGGAAAAGCTGCACCAGAGCATCGAATGCTATCAGGACGTGGAGCTGACCGAGGACAGCCGCATGACGCTGGGCGAGTGGCTGGACCGCTGGCTCGCGGAATACAAGGACGGCACGATCCGTCCGGGGACGCTGGAAAGTTACCGGAATTATATCGAAAACTACATCAAGCCGCAGCTCGGCGGCAAGCAGGTTTCGCTCATCACGACGCAGGACGTGCAGCGGATGTACCGGCGGCTGAAATCCGGCGGGCGTGTGCGCGAGGATGCCGAGGGCAGTAAGCGACTCTCCGATTCGACCGTGCGGCACATCCACACGATGCTGCACGGCGCGATGAAGGCTGCGGTGCAGGCGCACATCATTCCGAAAAATCCGACCGAGAACGCAACTGTGCCGAAATCCAACTACAAGCTGATGCAGGTGCTGAACGAGCAGGAGCTGGATACGTTCCTGCAAGCGGTTCAGAAGGACGATATCTGGCGGGATTTCTTCTACACGGAGCTTATGACCGGCCTGCGGCGCGGCGAGATCTGTGCGCTCATGTGGCGCGACTTCGACGCGAAGGCCGGGACACTCGGAATCTCCCGGACGCTGCACAGCAAGGGACAGGGCATCTACGCCCTCGGCGACACGAAAACGAGCCAGGGCAACCGCACGATCATCCTGCCGGAAAGCGTCGCGGCGCTGCTGCGGGCGCGAAAGAAAGCCTCCATCAGTCAGTGGATTTTCCCGCAGCCGACCAGCCCGGAGCTGCCGATGAATCCGGGGACAGCATACCGGCGGCTCAAAACGCTGTTGGAGGAAGTGGGACTGCCGAGCATTCGCTTTCATGATCTTCGTCATACGTTCGCGACACACGCTCTCACCAGCGGCGTGGACGCGAAAACGCTGGCCGGGATTCTGGGACACACGAACGCCAGCTTCACGCTCGACACCTACACGCACGTCACGCCGGATATGCGCGAAGCCGCAGGCGGCATCGTCGGCGGCTTCATGGAGGATCTATTCGGAAAGGAGCTGAAGCCTTGGCAAAGAAGCGAAAAGCAGGCGACGGATTGATCCGTCAGCGCGCGGACGGGCGCTGGGAGGGGCGGTACGTTGTCAGCTACGACGATCACGGCTACCCGAAAACAAAGGCCGTTTTTGGCAAGAGCAAGCGCGAGTGCACCGAAAAGCTGGCGGCGCTCAAAGCGCAGCTCGGCGGCATTCCGTCGGACAAGCTGCGGCCGGAGATGCGCTTTGCAGACTGGCTGGATTACTGGTATGAAACGCACTGCAAGCCGAATATCCGAACCTCGACGCAATCCGGCTATGAAGACCGCATCCGCCTGCACATCAAGCCGGAGCTGGGCGAAATTCCGCTGAACAGGCTGACACAGAACGACCTCCAGCAGTTTTATGCGCGGCTGAAAAAGAGCGGACGCAAGACGCGCACGGAGTATTATGGTGAGGGCTTGTCCGACCGCATGGTGCGGATGTGTCACGCGACCTGCCGCTCGGCGCTCCAAAGGGCTGTACAGGATGGACTTATCCGCACCAATCCCGCCGAAGGCTGCAAGCTGCCGCCCAAAAAGGCGCGCGAGATGCAGGTGCTGGCGCGGGATGAATTGCAGCGGTTTCTCATTCAGGCAAAAGCCGAAGGGTACTATGAGCTGTTCCTGCTGGATCTGGCGACAGGCCTGCGGCGCGGGGAACTGCTGGCGCTGCAATGGAATGACCTCGATTTTGAAACAGGCGTCCTCACGATCAGCAAACAGGTCAGTCTCGTCCGGGGTAAGATCGTCATGAGCGTACCGAAGACGAAAAGCTCCATCCGCAAGCTGGTGCTGCCGCCCGCCGTCGTGCAGGTGCTGTGGGAATACCGCGAAAGCGTCCACTCTCGCTGGATGTTCCCGTCGCCGGTGCTGGAGGATCTGCCGCTCAACCCCGGTTCGGTCTACGACCGATTGCAGCTGATTTTGGAACACGTAAACTGCAAACAGGTGCGTTTTCACGATCTCAGACACACATTTGCGACCTTGGCGCTGCAAAATGGGATGGACGTGAAAACGCTCTCCGCCATGCTGGGGCATGTGTCGGCGGCCACGACGCTGGATATTTACACGCACTCGACCTCTGATATGCAGCACGCCGCCGCGCGGAAGATCGACTGCGGCATCGGAAAGGCAGAACTTCCGGACGAGCCTGCGCCGCAGGCGAATACGCCCGCCATCGTTGACTTTCAGCCTTACATGGGCAAAGTCCGCAAGCGCGGCACAGGCTGCATCAGCCAGATCAACGACCATCTCTTTGAAGGTCGCTACTCCCCGACATGGATCGACGGCAAAAAACACGCGCGGAATGTGTATGCGCATACGCGCGAGGAATGCGAGGAGAAGCTGAAGGTGCTGATCGCGGAGATGAAAGCGGAACTCGCGGAACTGAAGCGGCAGAAAGCGGACAAGCACTGATCGAATGAACGAAATGCAGCCGTCCGGAATGCTCCGGATGGCTGCGATTGCGCTTTGGCAGATCGTTTGCTATAATGAAACAAATCGGAATTTGATGAGGAAGATTATTTATATAATCTACCGTCTATGGTCTGAA
>USDP01000181.1 GCA_900553545.1 uncultured Eubacteriales bacterium
GACGACCAGAGAACCTTTCGGATGGTTCTCTGGACTCTCCATCGACCAAGGGCCTTGCCCTTGGAGCCCGCGGCGTATGGAATTCAGCAAACACACAATAGATGTGGAATACAACCTTTCGTCATAAAAACCGCCACTTGACAAACCATCCGTCGTCTGCTATAACTGTATTATCACAGTCGATACAGTTCGGAGGGATGCGGATGCTACAGCTGAATTATCGCGACCCGCGGCCGATCTATGAGCAGGTCAAATCCGAGTTCCGGCGGCTGATCCTGTCGGGTGCGCTGCCGCGCGGCGAAAAGCTGCCCAGCGTGCGGGAGCTGGCCGGGTCGCTCGCCATCAACCCCAACACCATCCAGCGCGCCTATCGCGAGCTGGAGACCGAGGGCTGCATTATCTCCATGCCGGGCAAGGGCTCGTTCGTGGCCGACGCGGCGGACATCGCCCGCCAGAAGCATCAGGCCGCCGAGCATGCGCTGCACCAAGCCCTGGCCGATCTGCGGGCGCTTGGCTGTTCGGCAGAGGAGTTGGATGCGCTCTATGCGCAAATGAGAGAGGAGTTGGAGCCATGATCCAAGTACAGAATATCACCAAATCGTTCGACGGCTTCCGCGCGCTGGACGATTTAAGCTTCACCGTGCCGCACGGCGCGGTCTACGGCCTTGTCGGGCCGAACGGCGCGGGCAAATCCACGGTGCTCCGCTGCATCACGGGCATCTACCGGCCGGACGCCGGTCTGGTCTCGGTCGGCGGTCTGCCGGTCTGGGAGAATCCGGCGGTCAAACGCCGGATGGCCTTCATCCCGGACGATCTCTCCGCCCACGCGGGCGACTCGATCCGCGAGATGGCGGGTCTGATGCAGAAGCTCTATCCCCGCTTCGACCTCAGCCGCTATGGGCAGCTGCGCGAGGTCTTCCAGCTTGACGAGAAAAAGCCGCTGCGCCGCTTCTCCAAGGGCATGCAGAAGCAGGCCGCCTTCTGGCTGGCGATCTGCGCGAAGCCCGATTACCTGATCCTCGACGAGCCGGTCGACGGCCTCGACCCCGTGATGCGCCGCCAGATCTGGAGCATCATTCTCGAGGACGTCGCCGCGCATGAGACAACGGTGCTCGTCTCGTCGCACAACCTGCGCGAGCTGGAGGACGTTTGCGATCACGTCGGCGTCATGCACCATGGAAAGCTCCTGCTCGAGCGGAGCCTCTCTGACCTACAGGACAACATGGTCAAGGTGCAGCTCGTCACGGAGTATCCCATTCCGGACGCACTGGATGTGGTACACAGTGAGCAGGTCGGGCGCATCCAGACGCTCATTGTCCGCGGCAATCAGGACACCGTGCAGGAGCTGCTGGCGCAGTGCCACCCGATGCTCTGCGATCTGCTGCCGCTGAGTCTGGAGGAAATTTTCATCTACGAACTGGGAGGTGTCGACTATGACGTCAAAAACATCGTACTTTGAGCCGGCGCTCTTCCTGCGCGGCCTGAAAAAGACCTTTCCGGTCTGGCTGGCCTATGTGGTGCTGTGGGTTTTGTTCCTGCCGCTGAGCATTCTCAACCGGGCGCAGTGGGACCCGAAGGCAGCCGACATCCGTGAGCTCATCCTCTCCGGGGCCATCGCCTCGGTCATCACGACCGCCATCCTCGCCCTTGCGCTGGCATGGGTGCTCTTCCGGTTCCTCTTCCGGACGACCACGGCCTACGACATCGCAGCCCTCCCCGTCCGGCGCGAGAGTTTGTTTCTCACGAATCTGCTCTGCGGCCTCGCCATCGCGCTCGGCACGCACCTGCTCATCGCGCTCATCACCTACGGCGCAAGCGCGCTGATTGGTCTCCCGAATTTCGGCGCGTGCCTGCAGCTTGTGGCCGCGGCGATGCTGGCCTTCCTCGGCTTTTTCGGCTTTGCGGTGCTGCTCTGCATCATCGTGGGCAACGCCGTTGCCATGCCGCTCATCTACATCGTGCTGAACTTCACGGTCTGTGTCGTGGTCCAGATCAGCACACAGCTGCTCAGCAACTTTGTCTACGGCCTCGGCAGCGTGTCAGACACCGTGCTCTCCCTCTCCCTGATTCTCTCGCCGATTCTGCTCGTCTTCAACGGAAATATCCAGGTCATCTGGGGCTGGAATGCGGATTACACGGATAAAGTCCGCGTCGGCCTCGGCGGCTTCCCGTATTTCTACATTCTCGCCGCAATGGGCCTCGTCTGCGCGGTGTTGGCCTTCTTCCTGTTCCGCAGACGCGAGATGGAGCGCAGCGGCGACGTTGTCGCCATCCGGTGGCTTCGGCCCGTGTTTTTGTGCCTGTTCTCCCTCGGCTGCGCGCTCGTCATTGGCTATGTGCTCTCGATGTTCGTCAGCAACGCCGACTATAACTTCCCGCTGATGTTGGCGCTGCAGCTGGCCGGCGCGTTCCTCGGCTACTTTGCCGCGCAGATGATGCTGCAAAAGACCGCCCGCGTCTTCGCCAGCAAGCGCGCATGGATCGGCTTCGCCGTGCTCTGTATCGTGTTGGCTGGTACATTCTCCGCCGCGCGCTTCGGCTTCTTCGGCTACAGTCAAAAAGTCCCCGATCCCAGAAGTGTCAGCTCCGTCTCGCTGCGCGGGACGCGCGTCACCGAAAAGGACGACATCGAAGCCGTTGTGGCCCTGCATCAGGAGATCGTCGACCAACAGGAGACGCAGCTGGCCCTGCTCCAGAGTGAGCCCTATGACAACTGCTACATCACGTTCGACTATGACATGCAGGACGGCAGGACGCTTCGCCGCCGCTTCACCATCAACGGCACCTGCGAACTGGCCCGGAAGTTCGACACGCTCTACAACAGCCCCGGCTTCCTCCTCTCACGCGAGGTCATCCCCGGTGAGCTGAAGCAGAGCGATTTTGCCGGCGGCGCCATCCAGGGCTACGACAAGAACAACGAACCATATTACTATAATCTCAGCTCAAAGGAGGCCTACGAGCTCTACACCACCTGCATTCTGCCGGATCTGGGCGATTCCTCGATGGGCGTGCGGCACTATGTCAACTTCCCGACGATGGAGACTGCCGAATACAGCTGGGTCGACATCTCTGTCGAGCTGGATATGCGCGCGAGCCGTACAGAGAAAACCTACTCGCTCAACTATTATTACGATCTCACGGCGGACGCCACGCGCTCCCTCGCCTACGCCGACGCGCACGGCTTCCTCGTGCCCTGAGCGCGGCAGCACGAAAAATCCGCCGCTTGACAAAGCGGCGGATTCGGATATAATAAAAGTAACAAGAGGCGCTGCGACACGCGGTTAGCCTTATGTGCTAGTCAAAGA
>USDP01000182.1 GCA_900553545.1 uncultured Eubacteriales bacterium
GCGATGACCCGTTCGGGCGTTTTATGTCTAAGACATTAGCCGACGAGCGGGTCGACGTGAAATATATGCGCCTGGACCCGGCGCATCGTACCTCTACGGTGGTGGTGGATCTGGATGACCACGGCGAACGCTCGTTTACCTTCATGGTGCGCCCGAGCGCCGATCTGTTTCTTGAACCCGCCGATCTGCCGAGCTTCAGCGCCGGGGAGTGGCTGCATGTCTGTTCCATCGCGTTGAGCGCAGAGCCAAGCCGTTCTGCGACCTTCAGGGCGATGGCCTCCATCCGGGAATCGGGTGGTTACGTCAGTTTCGATCCCAATATTCGCCCGGATCTCTGGCAGGATGAGAACGAACTTCGCCGCTGTCTCGAACGCGCTCTGCAGGGTGCAGACGTGGTGAAACTTTCTCTCGAAGAGTTGGCCTTTTTCACTGGCGAAACGCAGGTGGAGACCGGTCTGGATAAGCTCATGAATCGCTGCCCGGCACATCTGGTGCTGGTTACACAGGGTAAAGAGGGCGTCATCGCATGGCATGAGGGCACCGTGAAACACTATCCGGCCACGCCTGTGAAATGTGTCGATACGACCGGCGCAGGTGATGCCTTTGTGGCGGGGCATGCGTCGAACGCGGTGTCGGTTGCGCTGGGCATGGCGCGGGCGAGGACGCTGCGGGGCGAGAATTATCAGGTCGCGGCGCTGCTCGGCGATGGGGCCTTGACCGGCGGATTGGCCTATGAGGGGCTGAACAACGCGGGCATCAGCCGCGAGCCGATGGTCGTGATCTTGAACGACAACGGCATGAGCATCACGCGCAACGTGGGCGCGATCTCGCGGTATCTGGCGCGGGCGCGGCTGCGGCCGAAATATATCGGATTCAAGCTGTGGTACCGCAAGGCGACGGCGAAGACCGCCGCGGGGCGGAAATTCTACGAGCTGACGCACAAGGTCAAGGAGCGGATGCGGCGGAGCCTGCTCGGCACGACGCTCTTTGAGACGCTGGGTTTCACGTATCTCGGGCCGGTGGACGGCCACGACGTGGAGAAGGTGACGGAAATTCTGCGGACGGCGGTGGCCTTGCATGAACCGGTCATTGTCCACCTCATCACACAGAAGGGGAAGGGCTATGTCCCGGCGGAGCAGGGTCCGCAGAAGTTCCACGGAATTGGAAAATTTGACCCCGACAGCGGCAAGGCACTGAAAACGGGCGCGGAGACATTCTCCGATGTGTTCGGCAAGGAGCTGACGGCGCTCGCCCGCGAGGACAGCCGCGTGTGCGCGATCACGGCGGCGATGGAATATGGGACGGGACTGAATCATTTTGCGGATGCGCTGCCGAACCGGTTCTTCGACGTGGGTATCGCGGAGGAGCACGCCATCTCGATGGCGGCGGGCATGGCCAAGCAGGGGATGATCCCAGTGGCGGCCATCTATTCGACGTTTTTGCAGCGGAGCTTTGACATGCTACTGCACGATGTAGCTTTACAGCAGCTGCACGTGGTATTGGCCGTTGACAGGGCCGGACTCGTCGGCGAGGACGGCGAGACGCACCACGGGATGTTCGACGTGGGATATCTGCGGCTTGTACCGGGGATGCGGGTATACTGTCCCGCGAATTTTGCCGAGCTGCGAAAGATGCTCCGCGAGGCGGTCCTGGAGTGCAAAGGGCCGGTCGCGATACGCTATCCGCGCGGCGGCGAGGGGAAATGTTATTTGGACGTCCAGACGGAGACCTGCATCCGCGAAGGCGCGGACTGCACGCTGGTCTGCTACGGTACGACGGTGGAAGTTGCGCTGGAAGCTGTGGACCGGTGCGCCGGAAAGGGCGTTTCTGTGGAGATTTTGAAGCTGGCAACGGTGGCGCCGCTGGACTTTGACGCCGTGGCGGAATCTGCCCGGAAGACGGGCCGGATCGTCGTGGCGGAGGAGACGTCTGACCGGGGGTGCGTCGCGGACGAGCTGTTCGCGCGGCTCGGGCAGGCGCAGATCCCATTTGTCGGGAAAAAGAAAAATCTGGGCCGGAGATTCGTCACGCACGGCGCGACCGCGATCTTACTGCGGGAGGCCGGGCTGGACGCGGATGGAATTGTCGGACTGATCGGGGAGGTTTGCGGGCATGAAGCATAAGGAACGGCTGGACGTGCTGCTGGTGGTGCGCGGGCTCGCGGAGTCCCGCAGCCGGGCGCAGGCCGTCATCATGGCGGGCGAGGTCTATGTGAACGGCCAGAAGGCCGACAAGGCTGGCATGGATGTCCCGCTTGAAGCCGAGGTCGAGGTGCGCGGGAACGTGTGCCCGTATGTGAGCCGCGGCGGATTGAAGCTCGAAAAGGCGCTGCGCGACTTCGGCGTTGACCCGACGGGCTATGTGTGCAGCGACTCCGGCGCATCGACGGGCGGATTTACCGATTGTCTGCTCCAACAGGGGGCGAGTAAGGTATTTGCCATCGACGTGGGCTATGGGCAGCTGGCGTGGAAGATCCGCTCTGACCCGCGCGTCGTTGTAATGGAGCGGACGAACATCCGCTATGTAACGCCGGAGGATCTCGGCGAAGCGCTCGACCTCTCGGTGGTCGATGTATCGTTCATCTCGCTGAAGCTCGTGCTGCCGGTCGTTGCGGGCCTGCTGACCGAGGACGGCCGCGTGGCCAACCTCATCAAGCCGCAGTTTGAGGCCGGCAAGGGCAAGGTCGGCAAGAAGGGCGTCGTGCGCGAGCCGGAGATCCATCTGGAAGTGCTCGAGAACTATGTAGAAAACGCGCATGCGGCAGGCTTCAAGGTGCTCGACGTAACGTTTTCGCCCATCAAGGGGCCGGAGGGCAACATTGAATTCCTCGGCTATCTGGCGAAGCAGGGCGAGGAACATATCCCGGATTTGGCGGAGGTTGTGCGTCAGGCGCACGAGGAACTGGACAGCTGATGCGGACGTTTTTCATCTACCCTAATCTGCGCAAGCAAAGTGCGCGGGAAATTCTGCCTTCGGTCTGCGAGCGGCTCCGGGGCAGGGATATTCGCCTCATCCTGCCCAATCAGATGCGGGGCACCATGCACGCGCTGCATGATGAGGTGATGGCGCTCGATTACATGGATACTGCCGAGGCAGTCCGCATCGCAGACGCCGCTGTTGTTCTGGGCGGAGACGGCACCATGCTGCGCATCGCCCGGGCGGCGGCGCAGAACGAGCTGCCGCTGCTCGGCATCAATGTCGGCCACGTCGGCTTTATGACCGAACTGGAGCCTGCGGAGCTGGATAAAATGCAGGCGCTGCTCGAGGGGGACTATCAGCTCGACAGCCGCATGATGCTGCATG
>USDP01000183.1 GCA_900553545.1 uncultured Eubacteriales bacterium
GCCGACGGGGCAGGTGCTGTGCCTGATCAAGCCGCAGTTTGAGGCAGGGAAGGAGAACGTCGGGAAAAAGGGCGTTGTCCGAGACCCGGCGGTGCATGAGCAGGTCCTGAGGGACTTTGTGGCGCTGGCTACGGAGCTGGGCTTCACGCTGAGGAATCTGACCTTTTCACCGGTTAAGGGTCCTGAAGGGAACATTGAATTTCTGGGGCACCTCTGCATGGAGCCGGGCGACGCGCTCGTGCCGGACGTTCCGGCGCTTGTCGCCGCCGCGCATGAGACGCTGAAAGGATAAGGGCATATGAAAATCATTTTAGCTCCAAATCCATATCGGGACAAGCAGTTTCAGACGGCGCTGCAAGCGAAGAAAATTCTGGAGGAGTGCGGCTGCGTGACCAGAATGTGCCTGCCGTTCGACGTTGACCGCGATTTTGAGCTGCCGCGCACGATCCGCTTCACGGACATCCGCACAGAGATCCGCGACGCGGACATGCTGATCTGCTTCGGCGGCGACGGGACGATCCTGCACACGTCGAAGATCGCGACGCAGCACAATTTGCCCGTGCTCGGCGTGAACATCGGGACGATGGGCTTCATTGCGGAGCTGGAATCCGGGGAGCTGGAGCTGCTGCGGAAGCTCCCAAAGAAGGAATATACGATTGAGAACCGGAGCATGCTGGATATCACAGTCACGAACGGGACGCAGCAGACGTTCCACGAGATCGCGCTGAACGACACAGTGGTGACCAAGGGGGCGATTGCGCGGGTCATCCAGATCTCGGTCTGCTGCGACGGTGTGGAGGCGACGAACTTCTCCGGCGACGGCGTGATCGTCTGCACGGCGACCGGGTCGACAGCCTATTCCATGTCGGCCGGAGGGCCGATCATTGAGCCGTCGGCCAAGAATCTGCTGATGACGCCGATCTGTGCGCACGCGATGTTGGCAAAAAGCATCGTGCTTGGGCCGCGGCGCGTCGTGACCATCCGGGTGAGCAAGATCGGGCGGCACAACGCCTTTCTCTCCGTAGATGGTGGGCGGGCCTATCGCCTGAATCCGAACGACGTGATCACGGTCAAAAGCTCTGACCGGGCGACACGGCTGGTGCGGCTGAAGGATATGAGCTTTTTTGAGCTGCTGAACCGGAAATTTATTGACAGACAGAGGTATTGAGATGAAATCAAAGCGTCAGGAACAAATTCTTGCACTGATTCAGGATCATGATATCGAGACGCAGGAGCAGCTCTTGGACGAGCTGAAAAAGAGCGGCTTTCAGGCGACGCAGGCGACCATTTCCCGGGACATCAAGCAGCTGCGCATCATCAAGGAGCTTGGGCCGAACGGGACATACCACTATGTGTCCTCACCGAAGCCGGTGGAGCATGCGTTCTCGGCAAAGCTGAACATGATCTTCCGGCAGTGCGTGACGAGCATTGATTATGCGCAGAACCTCATCGTCATTAAGACGATGCCCGGGCTGGCCAACGCGGCCTGCTCGGCCATCGACAAGCTGGAGCTGCCGGAGATGCTTGGTACGCTCGCGGGTGACGACACGTGCGTGGTCATCATGCGCGACAATGCGTCTGCCGCGACGTTCTGTGCGGAGATCCGTGAACAGATCGAAGTCTGACCGTCAAGACGGGCAACGGAGGGGTTAGGATGCTGCGAACGCTGCATATTGAAAATGTTGCGGTCATCGAGACGGCGGACGTCGACTTCGGCGGCGGGCTGCACGTGCTGACCGGCGAGACCGGCGCGGGCAAATCCATCGTGATCGACGCGATCTCGGCGATTCTCGGCGAACGGACGCCGCGCGAGGTCATCCGGACTGGCGCGGCGAAAGCCTTCGTCAGTGCGGTATTCGACGGCGTGCCGGAACTGGCGTGGTTTGCGGAGAACGGCGTGGACTATGACCCGGAGGCGCTGCTGGTGCAGCGCGAGATCTTCCCGGATGGGAAGAACAGCTGCCGCGTGAACGGGCGGCCTGTGACGGTGACACTGCTGCGGCGGCTCGGCTTGCAGCTCATTAACATTCATGGGCAGCATGATTCGCAGCGGCTGTTTGACGAGGCGAACCATCTGATCTATCTGGATGCGTTTGCGCACGACGAGGCTTTGCTTGAGACGTACGGCGCGGCGTTTTCCAAGGCGCAGGCGCTGCGGCGCGAGATCGACCGGCTCGATATGGACGAGGCGGAAAAGGCGCGGCTGGTAGAGACGCTGGAATATCAGATCGGTGAGATCGAACGCGCGGAGCTGCATCCTGGCGAGGATGAGGAATTGGAGGCGCGGCGGAAGCTGCTGCAAAATGCCGAAAAGCTCTCGGACGCGCTGGAGGCTGCGGCGGCGGCGCTCTACGGCGACGAGGACAGCGACGGCGCGGCGGCGCTGCTGGCGCAGGCGGAAAAGGCGCTCTCGCGCGTGAAGAGTGTGTCGGACGATGTGGCAGCGCTGCACCAGAAGGTGGCGGAGCTTGTCTACGCCGCGCAGGACGCGGCGGAGGAAGCGCGGGATGTGCGCGACGAGTTGACGTATTCGGCGGAGGAGCTGGAGCAGATCGAGCAGCGGCTCGATGTGCTGCACAAGCTGAAGCGGAAATATGGCGCGAGTGTGGAGGACGTGCTGGCGTTTTTGGAGCAGGCGCGGAGCCAGCTCGACGAGATCGAATTTGCAAGCGATAAAATCGAGCGGCTGCGGGCGCAGCTGGCCAAGCAGGATGCGGAAGTACAGCAGGCGGGGCTTGCGCTGCGCGAAGCGCGCAAGCAGGCCGCCGTGGAGCTGGAGCAGCGGATCCAGACGGAGCTTTCACAGCTGGACATGCCGAAGGTGCAGTTCCAGTGTCAATTTGAGGAGCAGAAGCCGCAGGAGACAGGGCTTGACCTTGTGCGGTTCTTGATGTCGGCCAACGTGGGCGAGGCGCTCCGGCCGATGGCAAAGGTCGCGTCCGGCGGCGAGCTGGCGCGGATCATGCTGGCGATGAAGAACGTGTTGGCGGAGCAGGACGCGATCCCGACGCTGATCTTCGATGAAGTCGACGCGGGCGTCAGCGGACGGGCGGCACAGAAGGTTGCCGAAAAGCTCTGGGCTGTGGCACAGGCGGGGAAGCAGGTGCTCTGCGTGACGCATCTGCCGCAGATCGCGGCGATGGCCGACCGGCAGTATACCGTGGAAAAGCGTGTGGAGGGCGGACGGACGTATACGCGCGTGCATCTTCTGGACGAGGATGGGCGTGTGCAGGAGCTGGCGCGGCTCGTCGGCGGCGCGGCGATCACGGAGACG
>USDP01000184.1 GCA_900553545.1 uncultured Eubacteriales bacterium
GTGGACAGGGAGCGTTGGATGGCAAACAAGCGAACCGATGTGCTCGTTTTTGGTGTGCTTGACAAAACCGCTGGCAACAATATATAATTTCAAATGTATATCATAAAATGCGTATCGGGCGATTAGACGCCGGATGGAGGAATGCGACGATGGCTCCGAAGAACAAGTTCACAAAAGAAGAGATGACGGAGGCGGCGCTGCGGGTTGTGCGGCAGCAAGGGCTGGACGGCCTGACGGCCAAGACCATGGCGGACGCGCTCGGCACGTCCACGCAGCCCGTCTTTACTGCGTTTGGTTCAATGGACGGCGTTCGGCAGGCTGTCTATGCCGCCGCGATCCGCGTATATGACCAATATACCCACGCGGGCTTGCGGGAGGAAGTTCCGTTTCTTGGCGTGGGGCGGCAATACATCCGCTTCGCACGGGAAGAGCCGGAGCTTTACCGGCTCCTGTTCCTGACGCGCGTGCAGGGATTCCGCGCGATGGAGTCGATGCAGTATTTGCAGGCGCTGGTTTGCCCGACGCTCATGCGCGTCTACTGCATGACCGCTACAGAGGCTGAACGCTATTTTCGGGATCTCTGGCTCGTGGTACACAGCCTGGCCACGCTGATCGTGACCGGCGGCTGCGCCTATTCCGACGCGGAGATCAGCGGGATTCTGACCGGCTTCAGCGTCGGCATCTGCAAGGCCATCAAGGAAATCCCGGGCTTTGCGTCCGGCGCGTTTGACCGCGAGGCGGTCTTCCGCGCGCTGATCGGCGAAGCTGCGGAAAACGTGTAACAAACGCAGGAAGGAGGCACTGGCCGTGAAAATCAGACAATTGGAGAACGCACAATACGCGGGCAGACGCTTCACCGCCCGCTATCAGACAAACGGCTATTATGAGATCACCGCCACGGAGGGCGGCTTTCGGATCGCATATACGCCGTTTGAAGCGCCGGCCGCGCGTTCTTTTGATGATGTCATGTTCGACGAATGGCTCGAAGCGCCGGTTACTTTCGGTGCGTTCGAGCGGGATGTGCTGCTCGGCTTTGCGGAAGGCTCCATGGAAAGCTGGAACAACCGCTTTCGGATCAGCAACCTCTGCGTGTTCGACAAGGCTGCGCGCGGACAGGGGATCGGCAGCATGCTGATGGCGCGCATCACAGAGGCGGCGCGTGCCCGCGGCGCGCGAATGCTCGTTTTGGAGACGCAGTCCTGCAACGAGGCTGCCATCGCGTTTTATCGGAAGAACGGCTTTTCGGTCATTGGCTTCGACCTGTATGCCTATTCCAATGCCGACCCCGAGCGGCGCGAGGTGCGGATCGAGATGGGCAAGAAGCTGCAAGACGCAGTACCGAAGGAGGAATTCCGAAACGGATGAAAGAGCAAATCGTAGACGAAGAGATCCGGCTGATCCCCTATTACCGGAATGACGAGGCATCGCTTCCCTGGTATCAGGATGCGGATGTCTGCAAGCAGGTGGATGACCGGGATACGCCCTACGATCTGGAGCTGCTGCACCGGATGTACGACTATCTGTGCACACACGGCGACTGCTATTACATCGAATGCTGCGGCACGTTGGTCGGGGACATTTCGCTGCGCGACAGCGGCGAACTCGCGATTGTTGTCTGCAAGGAATATCAGAACCGGCATATTGGGCGGCACTGCGTTCTGGAGCTGCTGAAGCTGGCAAAGGAGAAGGGCATGGCGCAGGTCACGGCCAACATCTATGCCTTCAACACGCAGAGCCAGCGGATGTTCCGGTCGGTTGGATTTGCGCAGACGGATAAGGAATGGTATGCGTACACGTTCTGAAAAGGGCGGACGGGGCTGCCGGACCATCCAGCGTCTATTTTGCTGCGGCTGGTTTGGCAAATGGACTGTTTTGCGTTATAATCAACAATACCGCAGCCGCGCAGAAGACTGACCAGGCGCCGCCCGAATCCGGCCGCGTGTTTCATACCGTGCTGCCGGCGGTGGGCCGGAAGCCGCCCTCGATGAAACGGAAGGATTCATTTCACAGGGCGCATGCACTGCATCCCCGGACACATAGAGCAAGGAGAATCTTACAATGAGTGAAATCACCGCCGTGTCGCTTTTCACCGGAGCGGGCGGAATGGATATCGGCTTTGAGCATGCGGGGGTCCGCATCCTTTGTGCCAATGAACTGAACAGGGATGCCTGCGATACTTACGCGGCCAATCATCCGGAGGTACGCCTGATCCGCGGCGATCTGGCGGAACATATGGACGAGCTGAAGCAACACCGGGGCGTCGACCTTGTGTTCGGCGGACCGCCTTGCCGGGGGGTTTCGGTTGCCGGAAAATGGAGCAGAATGACGCCCGCAGTCAGCTGATCTGGCGTTTTCTGGATGTCGTGGAATTGCTGTGTCCAAGGGCGTTTGTGATGGAAAATGTAAAGGCACTGGCCGTCCTCAAGAAGTGGGAGCCGATCCGCCGGCGATACATGGAGCGTGTTTCCGAGCTGGGGTATTCCTGCGGGCGATTGGGTGCTGAATGCTGCGGACTATGGCGTTCCGCAGAGCAGAGAGCGGGTGTTCTTTGTCGGCAGCGCAGCGCCCATGGATGCTGCGGTATTTGAGACCTCCTTACAGCGAAAAAATGCAGGGCCGGTACGTTGCGGGAGCTTTTTCAGAGCCTGCCGGAGATCGGCTCTGCTGGAAATCCGCACACCTGCACTGCGCGCATAACGCTTGCGGTTACGCCTGTCATGCGGAAAAGCCCTTATGCCGGCATGATCTTTAACGGTCTGGGGCGTCCGCTCAATTTGGACGGAGTTTCTGCGGCCCTTCCTGCGTCGATGGGCGGATATAAGACGCCGATCATGGATGAAGCGCTGTTAAGAGATCCCTCCGCGAAGACTGGATCAGGGAATATCACGGCAGACTGCGGTCGCGGAAGCGATTTTCGGCAAAGAAGGCTGCACAATGAAGCTGAGTGTGGAAAGTGCAAAAATCACGGTGTATCGTGCTTATGAAAACGCCCGCCGCGGCGATGTTCCGCTGGATTGCGCATGCCGGGATCTGGTCGATGATGTATTGGAGCACACGCACCTTACTTACAAATACATTCTGGTCACGGCCCTGACGGCCAAGGCAACGGATGAATCTGTCAATCCGCTTTGCCTTCAAGCAAAGTCGGCGCTTCCGGGGGCATACGATGCCAGAAGCATCTGCCACGGCGTGATCGTGCCGTTTGATATGGAAGTTTTGA
>USDP01000185.1 GCA_900553545.1 uncultured Eubacteriales bacterium
CTTTCATCTGACCGTAGAAGGTCATGGCTTGGCAGAGGGACGCGCGGCGGACGCACTGATTTTGACTTCCCCAGACAGGGTCCTGGACTGGGACGTCAGCAACTGTGCCAAGGCCTGGGTGTCCTATGCAAAAAACGGGGATATGCCATGGTGCTATGACGGCTATTACCGGAAATCCCCCGAGAATTACATCCCGTCCGGCCCGAACTATTATTACTGCTGCGCCGCGTCCTACTGCATCCGGGGCTTCCTGTCCCGCACTCCGCCGTGCAGAGAAGCGCCCGCGCTCACCATCCTTACGCTCGACACCATGGCGCTGCGGCAGAACCAATTCGGCTACTGGGCGACCGATCCGGGCAGTGAATGGCTTCAGAGCGATTACGGCATCGGGCCGGGCTTTTATGACACGCGCTTCAATACGGAGATGCTTGAGATTTATCTCAAAGCCGCGCATAAATTTGGCGGCAATCTGTTCGAAGACGCTGTCGACCGTTATCTTGCGTTTTATACCCAGTATGCAGATACGAACCACATTGCCACGGAGAACGGCGGCTGGCTGATCCCGGATTACTGGCATCCGGACACACATGAAACGCCGCATACCTCGCTCAACCATCAGGTCACCGAATGTCTGGCGTTGTATCACGCGGCGGAGCTTCTGGATCGGGAAGATCTTTTTGCGCTTGCCGACCGGATGCTGCTGGCGATCGAAGATACCGGCTCCCAGTGGGTCATGCCGGATCACAACCTCTATTACAGCATCCGGCCCGATGGGACGTATGCTGAGGGCGATTATCCATACCTGACATACAACGATCTGCTCCATCTGCGGGAATATCTGACCGGCAGCGGACGGGCTGGAACGGAAACGCTGACCCATCTGATGGAGGAAAAGCTCCAATGGATGACGGCAAACGGCGTAACCGGTTATGAAGCATCCTAATTCGGACAAAATGGTTTCGGAACGGGCAGTGTTGTCCGTTCTGAAACCATTTTTGCTTTCCCCCTTGTCTTTTCCGGTAAAATCGTATATAATACTTTGTACGTTTGCCATCCTGTGCAAAAGGAGGTTTTTCCCATGATCCGTATGAAAACAGACTGCGGCGCGATCACCGTCGATAACGCCGTCTATACCAATATCGCGGGCTACGCCGCGACCAACTGCTTCGGCGTCAAGGGCATGGCCGTCCGGTCAATGACCGACGGACTGGTCCACCTGCTCCGGCGCGAGGCCATGAGCAAGGGCGTCAAGGTCACGTTCCACGAAGCGGGCCAGATCTCGATCGATCTGCACATCATGATGGACAAGGGCGTCAACATCAGCGCCATCTGCTCCTCCATCATTCAGGAGGTCCGCTATTTCGTCACAAAGTCCACCGGTACCGAGGTCCGGGCCGTCAACGTCTTTGTCGACTCCATTACCATTGATTAAGCCGCGGGCGATCGTCCGCCACCACGGAGGTGTTTCCTTTTGAGACAAACTTTTGACGGCGTGGCCTTTGGCCGCATGATCTGCTCCGCCGCGGCTTCCATCGAGCTTAAAAAGCAGAAGATCAACGAACTGAACGTTTTCCCCGTGCCGGACGGCGACACCGGCACCAACATGAGCATGACCCTCGGCGCAGCCGCGACCGAGCTTCGCCGCAAGCCGGCCGTCACGCTCACCAAGGCTGCCGACGTTGCGGCCTCCGCGCTGCTGCGCGGTGCGCGCGGCAACTCCGGCGTCATCCTCTCGCTGCTGTTCCGCGGCTTTTCCAAGGCGCTCAAGGGCATGGAGCAGGCCGACGGCCGCGATTTTGCCGCCGCGCTGACCGCCGGCGTCGAGGCCGCCTATAAGGCCGTTATGAAGCCCGCCGAGGGCACGATCCTCACCGTCTCCCGCCTTACGGCGGATGCCGCACGCGACCTTGCCGCAGAGGATCGCAGCATCGAATCCGTCCTCGCCGCCGCCATCCCTGTGGCGAAGGCCGCGCTGGACAACACCGTCAACCAGAATCCCGTGCTCAAAAAGGCCGGCGTCGTCGACGCGGGCGGCATGGGCTTCGTGGTCATCCTCGAGGGCATGCTCAGCAGCCTGCAGGGCAACGACATCGTCGCGGACGAGTCCGCCGCCGTAAACGAGCAGGCCGACTTTGCCGAGTTCGATTCTGAGGATATCACCTTTGCCTTCGACACGGTCTTCATCGTCCGCAAATCCGCGCCCGACGTCTCGCTCGAGCCGCTGCGCCTCTATCTCGACAGCATCGGAGACAGTCTCGTCATCGGCGAGGACGACGAAGCGTTCAAGGTCCACGTCCATACGAACATCCCCGGCGACGCGCTCAGCGAAGCCCAAAAATACGGCACGCTCGAACTCGCCAAGATCGAGAACATGCGCATGCAGCACGACGATCTGGCCGCCGGCCGCAAGGCCCGCTCCACCGACGACCTCGAGGCCATCGAGCAGGAGCTGGAATCCGCGCCCGCCCCGCAGCCCCCGCAGCCCGAAAAACGTTACGGCGTCGTCGCCGTCTGCGCGGGCGAGGGACTTGCCAGCGTCTTTACCGACCTTGGCGCCGACCGGATCATCGAGGGCGGCCAGACCATGAACCCCTCGACTGAGGACATTCTCAGCGCCGTCGAGCAGACGCCCGCCGAGATTGTCTTCGTCCTGCCGAACAACAAGAACATCATCCTCGCGGCGCAGGCTGCGGCAGAGCTTGCCGAAAAGGACGTCATCGTCATCGAGAGCAAGACCGTCCCGCAGGGCATCACCGCCCTTCTGAACTTCGACGCTGAGCTGGACGTGCAGGACAACGTCACTGCCATGACCGCCAGCCTCTCCACCGTCACCACCATGCAGGTCACCTACGCAGCCCGCAATTCCGACTTTGACGGCCACGACATCCATGAGGGCGATTATCTCGGTCTCTGCGACGGCGCGCTGCTCGCCGTCACGCCCGATCTCACCGCCATCCTCACCAAGATGGCCGAAAAAACCGGCGCGGAGGATCATTCCTTCATCAACATCTTCTATGGCTGCGACATTTCAGAGGCCGACGCCGAGGCCGCGCGCGGCATCTTTGCCCAGCATGCCCCGGACGCCGAGATCAATCTTCTCTCCGGCGGCCAGCCGATCTACTATTATCTCATCTCCGCTGAATAAAAACCGAGGGCCGGCATCGCCGGCCCTCTCAG
>USDP01000186.1 GCA_900553545.1 uncultured Eubacteriales bacterium
GAAATGAATCAAGCCCTGTGCATTGTCCGTTCGGACAATGCACAGGGCGTTTTTTCTGCCGATTCGACAATATTCTTTTGCGATTTGCAGTGGTATCATTGTGCCGTTCTTTGATACGTCAAAGAGATTTCTCAGGAGAGAGGAGCAATTTCTATGAGTGAAAAAACGAACGGATTCAAGATCGAAGAATCGCAGCGGCAGAGCTGGCTGTCCATCGCGGCGGGCTGAGCCTGGGGCAGATCATTTTGTCGATCCTGATCGGATACGGAATCATCTGCGCCTATATGATCTTTATTGGGATGCAGGCCTGTGACACGGGGCTGCCCGTTTCGGTCATGGCCTCCGGCGCGCTGGGCGAAAAGGGCGCGCGGTATATCATCAGTACGCTGCTGGCCATTGCCTGCGTGGGCTGGTTCGGCATTCAGTCTGCGACCTGCGGCAGCGCGTTTGCAAGCATGGTTGCGAGCATGATGGGCAAGGAGGCGACGCCTACATTCGTGACGATCAGCTCGATCGTCTGGGGCGTGATCATGCTGGTGACGGCGTGCAGCGGCTTCAAGGGCCTGAAATGGCTCAACTACATCGCGGTTCCGCTGCTCGTCATCGTCTGCCTGTACGGCTTGATTGCCGGGATCGTGTCCAACGACGGCGGCAGCGCCATTGCGAACTATGCGCCGGAAGTGTCCTCCGGTATGGTGTTCGGTATTTCGATGGTCGTCGCGTCCTTCGCGCTCGGCGGCGTCATCTCTGCGGACTACTGCCGCTTTGCCAAGAGCCGCGGCGACGTGGTCAAATCCTCCATTGTGGGTGTCATCCCCGCGGGCCTGTTCATGCTGCTCACTGGCGCGCTGATGAGCATCGTCACGGGGCAGTATGATATTTCCGCCATTCTCGCGTCTCTCGGCGTGCCGTTCGTCGGTCTGGTCGCGCTCGTGCTGGCCACATGGACGACCAACGTCACGAACGCCTATTCCGGCGGCCTCGCCCTCAGCAATCTGCTTGGCTTTGACGAGAGCAAGTTCAAGATCACGACCGGCGTGGCCGGCGGCATCGGTACGCTGCTCGCGGCGTTCGGCCTGCTCAATGCGTTCCAGGGCTTCCTGTCCCTGATGTCTGCCCTCATTCCGCCGCTAGCTGGTGTGCTGATTGCAGCCTACTGGATCGTGGGCAAGGGCAAAAAGGAGAACTTCGAGGTTCACCCCGGTTTCTCGGCGGTTGGCGTGATCTCGTTTGCGGTGGGCGCGATCTTTGCCTGCATCACCGGCGGTACGTTCGCAAGCTTCCCTGGTCTGGTCGAGGCGCTGCCGTTTTTGAATTGGCCGTTCTTCGTCGGCCCGGTCAACGGCATTGTAGTTTCGCTGGTGCTGTATGTCATTCTGGCGAAGGCGTTCCCGGCAAAAAACAAGTAATTTGATTTTGGGGCATGGGCATTGCCCATGCCCCCGGAATCGTAAAGAAGGAGTATTGTTATGCGGAAAATCGGTGTCCCGGAAATTGAAGATATTGCGACCGGCGCGGCCCTGCTCGGCGCGGGCGGCGGCGGCGATCCCTATGTCGGCAAGCTCGTGGCCATCGGCGCAGTGCAGGAGTGCGGCCCGGTGACGCTGCTGGAGCCGGAGGAAGTCCCGGATGATGCGCTGATCGTCCCGATTGCGATGATGGGCGCACCGACGGTATTGGCGGAAAAGGCCATCGGCGGCACGGAGTATCAGAAGCTCTTTGACATGGTCTCGAAGTTCTTTGGGCAGAAGATTTACGCCTTCATGCCCATTGAGGCGGGCGGCGTCAACTCGATGCTGCCCATCGCGGCGGCGGCGCGCCTCGGTATGCCGATGGTGGACGTCGACGGCATGGGCCGCGCGTTCCCGGAATTGCAGATGGTCACGTTCACCATTGGCGGCATGAAGGCGACGCCGATGGCGCTTGTGGACGAGAAGGGCAACAGCTGCATCTTTGAAACGATCACGAACAAGTGGACGGAGGAGCTGGCCCGTGCGGTGACGATGAGCTGCGGCGCGTCGGTTTCTGTTTCGCTCTATCCGATGAGCGGCAGGCAGATGAAGGAATTCGGTGTACATGGCATTGTGACGCGCAGCCAGCAGCTCGGCCGCGCCATCCGCACCATCAAGGACTGCGGCGACAAGACGCCGGAGGAGCACTTTCTCGAAATGGCGGAGGGCTTCAAGCTCTTCAAGGGCAAGATCGCGGATGTGCTGCGCGAGACGCGCGCGGGCTTCAACTTCGGCAAGGTCGTGCTCGAGGGGATCGGCGATTACAAGGGGCGCTCGGCCTATGTGGAATTCCAGAACGAGAACCTGACCGCGACGGTAGACGGCGAGATCCTTGCCACAACGCCCGACCTCATCTCGCTCGTGGACACGGAGACGTTCCTCCCGGTGACGACGGATGCGCTGAAATACGGTAAGCGCGTGATGGTGGTCGGCCTGAAGTGCTTCCACCTGTGGCGGACGGAAAAGGGCATTGAACTCGTAGGCCCGCGCTACTTTGGCGTGGACACCGATTATATTCCGCTGGAAGAGCGCTGCAAGGGAGGACACTGAGATGTATAAACTCGGAATTGACGTGGGCGGCACGAATACGGACGCCGTCCTGGTGGATGAGAATCGCACGGTGGTCGTGGACATCAAATATCCGACCTCTGCGGACATTTATGACGGAATTCTGGGCGCGATGCGCACGGTGCTGGAAGTCTCGGGCGTGGATCCGAAGCAGATCCATCAGGCGATGCTTGGCACGACGCAGTGCACGAACGCCATCGTCGAGCGCAAAAACCTCGCGCCCATCGGCATCCTGCGCATCGGCGCGCCCGCGACGACCGGCATCCGCCCGATGGTCGACTGGGCCGAGGATATCCAGAAGATCGCCGTCGGCAGCACGATCATCGGCGGCGGCTTTGAATACGACGGCAAGGAGCTTGCGCCATTCGACGCGGAGGCCGCGAAAGCATTCTTCGAAGAGATGAAGGCGAAGGGCGTCAAGTCTATTGCCATCTCCTGCGTGTTCTCCACGGTGCGCAATGACCACGAGCTTGAGGCCGCGAAGCTCTGCCGAGAAGTCATGGGCGAGGACGTCCATGTCTCGATTTCGAGCGAGATCGGCTCGATGGGCCTCATCGAGCGCGAGAACGCGACGATCCTGA
>USDP01000187.1 GCA_900553545.1 uncultured Eubacteriales bacterium
CACAATTTGGCCATTTGGAATTTTACAACGCCGCACGCGATCTTGATGATGGCGGACATTTTTCTGCCAGTGAATAGATCAGAAATTTTTTCTTATATTTTACCTGTTTTTCTGCGATTCGTCAACGGGGCGGAAGCTGCTGTATATTTCGCCGGGCTGAAGGGGTGTTCCGCTCTTCTCCGCCAGCTCCGAGACGGTACAGAAGCGATAGCCCTGCGCGCGCAGCTCGTCAATCGCTGTCAGCGCCGCGTCCACCGAGCTTTCGTGCAGATCGTGCATCAGGATGACGCTGCCCGGAAATACTTCCTTTCGGATCGTCGGGAGCACGCTCGCCGCCTTTTTCGCGTCCCAATCCTCCGGATCGACCGACCAGAGGATCAGCGAAAGGTCCAATTTGCTGCTCGCGCGGAGCACTGTCTCGCTGTAAAGTCCGCCGGGCGGGCGGAACAGCCGTGCCTGCGTGCCGCAACATTCCGCGACCTCGGCGCGGCAGCGCGTCAGATCGTCCAGCACCGCCTCGTAGTCCATTTTCTGCATATAATCATGTTTTTCGCTGTGCAGACCGATCTCGTGGCCCTCCGCGGCGATCCGCCGCAGCGCCGCGGGATACTCCGCCACGCGGTATCCGCAGACAAAAAACGTCGCCTTGACATCCCGTGCCGCCAGACCGTCGAGCAGACGCTCGGTCAGGGCGCCGCTCGGCCCGTCGTCAAACGTCAGCGCCACCCATTTTTCGTCCTCCGCCGCCCGCACCGGCGCGGCTAAAATCAACAACGCCAGCAATATCGACCAGATTCGCCGCATCTCATCACTTCCTTCTGCAATAGTATGGGCAAAAAGCCGCGCAATATTTGACGTACACCGAAAAATGCGATATGATAGATATGATATTGAACTGTGAGGAATCTCTATGCTGGAAAAACTGCGTCTTGTCGAAGAACGCTACATGGAAATGGAAGAACGGGCCGCGCAGCCCGATTTTTACGCCGACCCCAAGGCCGCGACCAAGCTGCTGAAGGAACAGAAGCAGCTCGAACCGATCATCAAAGCCTATCGCGCATACAAGGCCGCCGAGCAGGCGATGGCCGAGGCGCGCGAGCTGATGGACGCCGGCGACCCGGAGCTGAAAGCGCTCTGCCAGGAGGAATTTTCCGCGGCAAAGCAGGACTGCGAGCGGCTGGAACACGAGCTGAAAATTCTGCTGCTCCCGCGCGATCCGAACGACGACAAGAGCGTCATCATGGAGATCCGCGGCGGCGTCGGCGGCGAGGAATCGGCGCTGTTCGCGCACAGCCTCTACCGCATGTACACGATGTACGCGCAGCGGCGTGGCTGGCAGGTCAGTCTGCTTAATTATAATGAGACGGAGCTTGGCGGTGTCAAGGAGGCCGATTTTGAAATTTCGGGCGAGGGCGCGTATTCCCGCCTGAAATTTGAGTCCGGCGTCCACCGGGTGCAGCGCGTGCCGGAGACCGAGTCCGGCGGGCGCGTCCATACGTCGACGGCGACCGTCGCCGTCCTGCCCGAGATGGAGGAGGCCGAGGTTGACATCCGGCCCGAGGACATCGAGATGCAGGTCTACCGCTCGTCCGGCGCGGGCGGACAGCACATCAACAAGACGTCTTCTGCCGTGCGGCTCATTCACAAGCCGTCCGGTATCGTCGTGGCCTGTCAGGAGGAACGTTCCCAGGTGCAGAACCGCGAGAAGTGCATGCAGATGCTGGCCTCCAAGCTCTATGAGATCGAGCAGGAGAAGATCAGCTCCGCCGTCACGAGCGAACGCCGCAGCCAGGTTGGCACCGGGATGCGCAACGAGCGCATCCGCACCTATAATTTTCCGCAGGGCCGCGTCACCGACCACCGGATCGGATTGACGCTCTATAAGATCGACTCGATCATGGACGGCGACCTCGACGAACTCATCGATGCCCTCGTCACCGCCGACCAGGCCGAGAAGCTGCAAAATAGTCAGGACGAATGATCCTTGCCCAATCCCCCAATGCCCACCGCACCTTGTAGGGGCGGACGACCCTGTCCGCCCGATTTGCACCCCGATTCTTTTCTTTCTCTTTTGGAGAAAGAAAAGAATCGCCGCGCCCGGTGAAGAAAAGAAAGAGAACTGGTGGAAACCGGGAAGTCCCTACCATACCGCCATCATGTGACAGCTCAGTTGCCCAGTCATATTTGCCCGCCCCAAATCACCTCTCCGCTGGCGACGCCGCGCCGCGCGCTATCTTGATGATGGCGGGCAGTTATCGTCTGGCGAATACGGAAAATTGAAAGCCATCTCTAAGATTAAGAAGGAATTCCATGTGAACACGATTTATTTCACCGAACCGACAACGGAAAACATCGCGGCTGCGGCGGACATCATCCGGCGCGGCGGGCTGCTCGGCATCCCGACCGAGACGGTCTACGGCCTCGGGGCCAACGCGCTCGACGAGGAAGCCGTGCTGCACATCTTCGAGGCCAAGGGCCGCCCGCAGGACAACCCGCTCATCATCCACGTGCCGGACGCCTCGTGGCTCGAGCGTTACTGCAAAGACGTCCCCGAAAGCGCCCATCGCCTCGCCGAACGTTTCTGGCCCGGCCCGCTGACGATGATTTTGCCGCGCAAGCCCATCGTCCCGCTCCGCACGACCGGCGGCCTCGACACCGTCGGCGTCCGCTGCCCGAACCATCCCATCACGCTCGACATCATCCGCGCAGCCGACGTGCCCATCGCGGCCCCGTCCGGCAACACCTCCGGCCGCCCCAGCCCGACCTGCCTCGCCGACATGCGCGAGGACATGGACGGCAAGATCGACGGCGTATTCGACGGCGGCCCCTGTGCGGTCGGCGTCGAGTCCACGATCATCGACCTCACGGTCACGCCGCCGCGCCTGCTCCGTCCAGGCGGACTGCCGCTCGAGGCGCTGGAGGAAGTGCTTGGCGAGGTCGCGGTCGACAAAGCCGTCGTTTCGAAGTTGGCCGACGGCGAACGGCCCAAGGCCCCCGGCATGAAATACCGGCACTACGCGCCGAAGGCCCCTGTCACGGTCGTGACCGGCGATCCGGCGGCGAGCGCCGCCTATCTCCGCGCCCATGTCCGGCCCGGCGACGGCGTGATCTGCTTTTCAGAGTTCTGCGGGCAGTTCATG